>NZ_JBJNRJ010000002.1:203086-208440 GCF_046233715.1 Trujillonella humicola
CGCCAGCGGGGGGGGGTGGGGGGGGGGGTGCGGGGGGGGGGGGGGGGCGGGGGCGGGGGGGCGGGCGGGGGGGGGGGGGGGCGGCGCCCCCCCCCCCCGGGCCATAGCGCCGGAGATGACCGACAGGTCCTCCACCCGCACCGACAGCTGCCCGGTGGCGAACAGGCCGTGCTCGCGGGCCAGCTCGTCGAGCCGGTCGAGCAGGGTGCGCCCGGACGTGCCCAGCTCGGCGGCCAGCAGGGCGACGGCGAGGGCGGCGGAGATGCCGTCCTTGTCGCGGACGACGTCGGGGGCCACGGCGTAGCCCAGCGCCTCCTCGTAGCCGAACACCAGCGGCCGCCCCGGCTCCCCGGCGCGGACGATCCACTTGAAGCCGGTCGGTGTCTCGGCGAAGGGGACGCCGTGCGCCGCCGCGAGGGCGTGCAGCAGCGAGCCGCTGACCAGCGAGGCGGCGTACGTACCGCGCACGCCGCGGCGCAGCAGCCAGTCGGCGAGCAGGGCGCCCACCTCGTCGCCGGTGAGCTGCCGGCCGCCGCAGACGACCGAGCACCGGTCGGCGTCGGGGTCCTGGGCGATGGCGACGTCGGCGCCGGTGCGCTCGGCCAGGGCGAGCAGCAGGTCGACCGCGCCGGGTTCCTCCGGGTTGGGGAAGGCGACGGTCGGGAAGGCGGGGTCGGGGGCGTCCTGCTCCGCGACGCTCGCCGGCTCGGCGAGCCCGGCGGCGGCGAAGACGGTCCGGGTGGTCTGCGCGCCCACGCCGTGCATCGCGGTGTAGGCGACCCGCAGCCGGGCGCGGGCCGCCGGGTCGACGCGGTCGGCCTCCAGCGCCCGCAGCACCGCCGCGACGTACTCGTCGACGAGGTCGTCGCCGAGCACGCCCCAGCCGCCCTCCCGCGGGACCTCCGCGGCCGGGCCCACCGCGGAGATGGCCGCCTCGATCCGCCGGTCCGCCGGCGGCACCAGCTGGGCGCCGTCGGCCAGGTACACCTTGTAGCCGTTGTCCTGCGGGGGGTTGTGGCTCGCGGTCACGACCACCCCCGCGACCGCGCCGAGGTGGCGGACGGCGAACGCGAGCAGCGGCGTCGGCAGCGGCCGTGGCTGCACCTGGACGACGAAGCCCGCCCCGGCGAAGACCTCGGCCGAGAGCCGGGCGAACTCCTGCGACCGGTGCCGGGCGTCGAAGCCGACGACGACGGTGCCACCGGCGTGCCCCTCGTCGGTGAGGTACCGGGCGAGCCCGGCGGCGGCGCGGACGACCACGGCGGCGTTCATGCCGGCGGGCCCGGCGCGCAGCGGGCCGCGCAGGCCGGCGGTGCCGAAGGTGAGCGGACCGGCGAAGCGGCGGGCGAGCTCCGCGGCGGCCGCCGGGTCCCCGGGCGCGGCGGCGACGAGCTCCTCGATCTCGGCGCGGTCACCGGGGTGCGGGTCGGCGGCGGCCCACTGCCGTGCCCGGTCGAGCAGGTCGCCGTCCACCGGGCCGGCCGGCCCGCTCACGGGATCCGGCTGACCAGCTCGACGAGGAACCGGCCCAGACCGGCGGCGGCCTCCTTGCCGGCGGCGAGCACCTCCAGGTGGTCCAGGGCCTCGCCGGTGATGCCGGCCGCCGCGTTGGTGACCATCGACAGGCCGAGCACCTCCATGCCCGCCGCCCGGGCCGCGATCGCCTCCAGGGCGGTGGACATGCCGACCAGGTCCGCGCCCAGCGTGCGGAGCATGCGGATCTCGGCGGGGGTCTCGAAGTGCGGTCCGGGCAGCGCGGCGTAGATGCCCTCGGTCAGCGCCGGGTCGATCTGCCGGGCCAGCTCGCGCAGCCGGGCCGAGTACAGGTCGGTGAGGTCGACGAAGCTGGGCCCGACCAGCGGGGAGCGCGCGGTGAGGTTCAGGTGGTCGCTGATCAGGACCGGCTGCCCGACGCGGTGCTCCGGGGCCAGCCCGCCGGCGGCGTTGGTGAGGACGACGGTGCGCACCCCCGCGGCGGCGGCGGTGCGGATGCCGTGCACCACCGCGTTGACCCCGCGGCCCTCGTACAGGTGGGTGCGGCCCAGGAACAGCAGGACGCGGTGCCGGCCCACCCGCACCGACCGGACCTCCCCGCCGTGCCCGGCCACGATGGGGGCGGAGAACCCGGGCAGCTCGTCGATGGCGACGGAGCTGTCGGCCGGGCCGAAGGACTCGGCCGCCGCGGCCCAGCCCGAGCCCATGACGACGGCGGTGTCGTGGCCCTCGCCGAGGGCGGCCTGCAGGTCCTCGGCGGCCAGCCGGGCGAGGTGGGCGGGGTCGGGACCGGAGGACATCTCACTCACGGCGCGACGCTAACGCAGCCGCCCGCGGCGCCGATCCGGCGGTGCCGCGACCTCACCACCCGGTGGTGCCGCGACCTCACCACCCGGTGCGGGCGAGCAGGTCGGCCTCCAGCAGCGGCCGCACGGTCCGCATGTAGGTCGCGGTCACGTGGCCGGCGTCCATGTAGACGCGCACGTTGCCGACCAGGCCGGGGCAGAACTCGTCGGTGCAGAAGTAGTGGCTGGTGTCGACGACCTCGACCTGGGGCGGCAGGAACTCGGCCATCTCGTCCAGCAGCTCGTCGCGGTAGGCGCCGGCGCGGGTGACCCCGCACTCCGGCGAGGTGTCGCCGGCGCGGGCGAGGCAGTCGGGCATGTCCATGAGCAGCCGCGGGGTGTCGCGCAGGGCGAGCACGCGCACGCCGGCGTCGGACAGCTGCTGCCAGGCGGGGAGGAAGCCGGTGGGCAGGAACTCCGGGCCGGCGGGGTCGGGGTCGGTCCGGGTGGCGCCGGCGAGCACGAGGTCGGGCTCGAGGCCCACGATCCGGTCGACGAGGCGGGACCGCCACGCCACGCACTCCTCGTAGCCGGGCTCTCCCTCGCGGAGGAACTCCGACTCGACCGACAGGTTGCACCCGCCCCGGACGATGGAGATCACCTGCCAGGAGCGGCGCTCGGCGATCGCGGCGAGCGGGGTGAGCCACTGGGCGGTGTGCGAGTCGCCGGCGACGACGATGCGACGGCTCGCGTCGTCGGGGCCCAGCCGGCAGACGTCCATCACGGCCGGGACGGGCTCGGCCGGTTCCTCCTCGGTCCAGCACTCGGCGCCGGTCAGCTCCGGCCAGTCGTCGCGGATCACCGTGAACGCGGGCAGGGGCTCGACCCCGCTGACCCCGCCCGTGCTGACCAGGGCGCCGCCCAGCGCGGCCGCGCCGGGATAGGCCGGGTCGTCGGCGGCCGCCGCCGTCCGCTCGGCCTGCCGGTCCAGCCACTCCAGGGCGGCCACCCCGGCTCCCGCCGCGGGGAGGACCCCGGCGGCGACGACGGCCAGCGCGACGGCGGGGCGGCGGCCGGGCAGCCGGACGCCGACCGGGCGCTCGACGAGCCGGTGGGCGAGCGCGGCCAGCACGACCGACAGGCCGATCACCGCCGCCGCCCCGCGCAGCGAGGGCTCGTCGCGCTGGTAGTGCACGAGGTAGAGGACCAGGACCGGCCAGTGCCAGAGGTACAGGGCGTAGGAGCGGACGCCGAGCCACCGCACGGCGGGCAGGCCGAGGACCCGGTGCACTCCCCAGCGGCCGCCGGTGTCGGCGGCGACGACGATGGCCATGGCGCAGGACACCGGCCACAGCGCCTCCCAGCCGGGCAGCCGGTGGGCGCCGTCCACCAGGCCGCCGAAGGCGACGAGCGCCAGGAGCCCGCCCCAGCCGAGGGCCAGGCCGATGCCCGGGCGGGGGCGCACGGCGGCCAGCAGGAGTGCCACCAGCGCGCCGACGCCGAACTCCCAGACGCGCGGCAGCGTGGAGAAGTACGCGACGGGCTGGTTCTCCGCGGTCGCCAGCAGCGACCAGGCCAGCGAGGCGCCGGTCACGGCCGCCACGGCGGCGACGACGGCCTGGCGGGACACGCGACGCACGCCGAGGCGGCGCAGCAGCCACGCTCCGGCCACGACCACGACCGGGGCGATGAGCAGGACCTGCATCTGGATGGACAGCGACCAGAACTGCTGCAGCGGGCTGGCGATGGCGTTGGAGGCGCTGTAGTCGACGGCCTCGTGGACCAGGCGGTGGTTCTCGGTGAAGGTGGCCGAGGCGAGCAGGTGCCAGGCCAGCTCGCGCCACCGGCCCTCGGGCAGGAGGAAGGCGGAGACGACCCCCGTGGAGGCGATGACGAGCAGGGCCGGCGGGACCAGCCGCGACGTCGTCCGGGCGATCTGCGGGAGCACCCGGATGCGGCCGGTGCGCCGGTGCTGGCCGGCCAGCGAGTGCACGAGGAAGAAGCCGCTGAGGGCGAGGAAGACGTCGACGCCGCCGGAGACCCGGCCGGTGAACACGTGGTAGCCGACGACCAGCGCCACCGCCAGGGCGCGCAGCCCGTCGACCTCCGTGCGCCGCGCCGGCGCCGCGACGGGGGAGCGGGCGCTCTCGGGTCGGGGTACGACGGCGGGACGCACGACACCTCCAGACTGCGGCAGCCGGACACCCGGCGGGGAGCGGACCGCACCACGGAGGGGGCGATGTCGGCTCGGTCGGGCACCACCTGGCACCCCTCGGGAGGGCGCGGCGGCGCGGACGGATCGCTCCTGAGGGTATGCGGAACCTCACCGGTCCGGGAGGGAGAGCCGTGGTGTCGCGGTTCACGGGCGCCGCATCCGGTGTCCCGTCTGACGCGGCGGCCACACCTGTCACTCGTCGCCGGGCATCTCCCGCCATGCCGCCTGCCCCCGCGCGGACGGTGTCCGCGGGGGTGGGCGTCGGTTCTCCCGGTAGCCAGCCGGGGACCTCGTCAGCCGGGGACCTCGTCAGCCGGGGACCTCGTCAGCCGGGGACCTCGTCAGCCGGGGCCCTCGTAGTAACGACCTGAGCGGGTTGGAGATTCAGGACATCCCCCTGGTGGGGTGAACGGGCTTGGTGTCCCAACCCGACCAGGAGGATGTCGTGTCGAACCGTAGCTCTCGTCGGCTCTCGCGTGGAGATCGCCGGCGCAACGAGAAGCTGGCCCGGCTGCGTGCCGTGGTCACCCGCGAGTCTGCGGTGCTGGCCTTCGATCTGGCCGCGGACAAGCAGGTTTGCGCGCTGACCGACCAGGACTCGCAGGTGCTCGCCCGCCGCACAATGAAGGTCAAGGCGTGGCAGCTGGCCGAGGCCGTTGCCTGGGGGCTGACCCGGGCGGCCGAGGCCGGCTTCACCTCGGTCGTGGTGGCCTGTGAGCCGACCGGGCACCGCTGGCGGGTGCTGGACCAGATCGCCGCCGAGCACGGAGTGCGGCTGGTGTGCGTGCAGCCGCTGCTGGTGCATCGGGCTCGGGAGGCCGAGGACTTCACCCGGAACAAGAACGACGACGCCGACGCGA
>NZ_JBJNRJ010000030.1:0-52299 GCF_046233715.1 Trujillonella humicola
GATGTGCGGCAGCTCGGGCATGGTGACGGCCTTGACGCCCTTGGCCGCGACCCGCTCGACCTCCTTGACCAGCTCGACGGGATCCCAGACGGGGAGGATGGCGCAGGGGATCATCCGGCCGGGGTAGGCGGTGCACCACTCGTCGATGTGCCAGTCGTTGTAGGCCTTGAGGAAGATCAGGGCAAGGTCCTTGTCCTTGGCCTCCTGGAAGTAGCGGGCGCTGAAGCCGGCGAAGGAGGGGAAGCACATCGAGGCCAGGATGCCGTTGCGGTTCATGTCCTTGATCCGCTCGTGGATGTCGTAGGCACCCGGGCGCATCTCGGCGAACGTGGCGGGGTTGAGGCCCCACTCCTCGTTGGGCCAGCCGACGACGGCGTTGAGCCCGACGGTGCCCATCGAGTTCCCCTGGAACCACCACTTCTCGTAGCCGTTCTCGTCGGGGATGGACTTCGGCGCCTCGTCCTTCCACTTGTCCGGGGTGTGGTTCTTGAACATGTCGGGCGGCTCGACGACGTGGTCGTCGATGCTGATCATGATCATGTCCTCGACGTTCATGACCGTTCCTCTCTCCTCTGCGACATCTCGGGCGTGCTGGTGCGTGCCTGACGTGCGGTGCCGGCTCCCGCGGCGGGGGTCACCAGGAGCTGATCTCCGGGACGACCTTCGAGCCGATGACCTCCAGCGGGGCCTCGGAGCCGAGGTCGGGCACCCACCCGTAGACGGTCGTGAAGCCGAGCTCGTGCAGGCGGCGGAGGTCCTCGAGGACGCCGTCGGCGCCACGCGGGCCCTCGACGTCGAACGTCCACAGGGCGGTCTTCTCGATCTCGCCGGGGTCGCGGCCGACCTCCGCGCACCGCTCCCGCAGCCGGGTGATCTTCTGCCCGGCGTCCTCCCCGCCCCAGACGTTCATCGCGTCGGCGTACCTCGCCACGAGCTTCAGCGTGCGCAGCTCACCGCCACCGCCGATCAGCAGCCGCGGACGCGGCTGCTGGACCGGGAGGGGCACGTTCAGCGTCTGCCCGAGCTGGTGGTGCTCGGTGACGATCGGGTCGTCGCTGCCGCTCCACATCTGCAGGCAGATGCGGACGGTCTCCTCCAGCCGGTGGTACCGCCCGTCGTGGGAGTCGTAGGGCAGCCCGAGGCCGGTCGCCTCCTGCTCGTTCCAGCCGGTGCCGATGCCCAGCCACGCCCGCCCACCGGAGAGCACGTCGAGCGTCGTCACCATCTTGGCCAGCAGACCGGGAGCGCGGTAGGTCGCCGCGGTGACCAGCGTCTGGAGCTCGATCCGCGAGGTCTGCCCGGCCAGGAAGGCCAGGGTCGTGTAGGCCTCCAGCATCGGCTCGTTCTCCTCGCCGATGAGGCTGATCTGCCACAGGTGGTCGGTGGTGCTCAGCCGGGCGAACCCGGCGTCCTCGGCCGCCCGGGCGATCCGCGCGAGCGCCGGTCCCATCTGCGCCGGCTCGCCGAGGTGCGAGTAGTCGTTCAGGTGGAGACCGAGTCTCATGCAGAGCTCCCCGGCACCCGGCGGAGCCCGCGGATGCTTTGACGTGTTGACATCGGTCACATCTTCACCCGCAGCGGCGGCCTTGGCAATCGTACGGCTTGCGATACCCTGCTGTGACCCACTTCACCCCACGACGACCTCCGGCGGACGGACGCAGGCTGCGGCCATCACCCGTGCGGGTCACGCGCTCGGCCGAGGTCGTGTTCCCGGCGTCACACGTCCCTACGGTCGCCGCATGGGAGTTCTGGCGGAGATCCGTGAAGGCGCTTTCCGGTCCGTGGTGAACGGGGTGCTGGCACACCCGCTGGTGCCCTTCAGCCAGCGGTGGCGGCTCCTGCGCGCGTGCGGCTTCCCGTTCGAACCCGCGCTGATCGGCTCCGGGGTGTGGTTCGGCGGCCGCGACGTCACCATCGGCCGCGGCAGCGGGGTGAACATGGGCGTCGTCTTCGACTCCATGGCCCCGATCACCCTCGGCGAGCAGGTCTACGTCGGCCACCAGGTGCTGATCCTCACGAGCACCCACGAGAAGGGGACGAACGGCCGGGCTGCCGGGAAGGCCGTCGGCAAGCCGGTCACCATCGAGGACGGCGCCTGGATCGGTGCCCGGTCGGTCATCCTGCCCGGCGTGACGATCGGAGCGGGCTGCACGGTGGCGGCCGGCTCGATCGTGCGGCGCAACTGCGTACCGGGCGGGCTCTACGCCGGCAACCCCGCGCGCCTGGTCCGCGGGCCGCAGCCCGATCGGAGCGCCACGGAGGACGTCACGGCCGCCTGACCGCGCGGTGGTGTGGAGCCGCCTGTCGGAATCGAACCGACGACCTTCTCATTACGAGTGAGATGCTCTACCGACTGAGCTAAGGCGGCGGACGTGCGCAGCCAGCCTACGGCACCGCCGCGGCGGGTCCGTGCACCGGTCGGGAGGTGCGGTCAGCCCCGCTCGGCGGGCAGTCGCAGCGCGACGGTGAGCGCCTCCACGGCGAACTGCGGCTTCACGTTCTGCTCCAGCGCGGTCCGGCAGGCCAGGACCGCGTCGATCCGCCGCAGGGCCCCCTCCGCGCCGATGCGGGCGGCCAGTTCCTCGGCGTCGGCCCGCCGGTCGGGGTGCGCCAGGGGCGGCGGCTCGTGCCCGGACCCGTGGACGGCGGCCAGGACCAGCGCGTCGCGGTAGAGCGCGGCGAGATCGACCAGCGCGCGGTCCAGCGAGTCGCGCCCGAGCCGGGTCGCGCGCGACTTCTGCCGCTTCTCCAGTTCCTTGAGCTGCCCGGCGCCCCGGCTGGCCGCGGCCACCCCGGGCCCGCGGGCGCCGACCCCGAGGCTGTTCTTCAGCGCCTCGGTCTCGGTGCCGTCCAGAGCGGCGGTGGCCTGGTCGGACTCCTCCTTGGCCGCGGCCACCAGGTCGTCGGCGGCGGTGAGGCACG
This sequence comes from Trujillonella humicola, assembly GCF_046233715.1. Taxonomy (NCBI): domain Bacteria; kingdom Bacillati; phylum Actinomycetota; class Actinomycetes; order Geodermatophilales; family Geodermatophilaceae; genus Trujillonella; species Trujillonella humicola. Next base: position 2,923 of record NZ_JBJNRJ010000030.1, read on the forward strand.
CTGCGAGCGAGACCAGCGAGACCGGCACGTCGAGCACCGCCTTGCGGGCCAGCCGGGCGCCCTCGTCGCGGGCGAGGCGGCGGGCGCGGCCGACGTGGCCGCCCGAGGCCGCGGCGGCCCAGGCGGCCATCGCCGGATCGACGCCGTCCCGCGCGACCAGGACGTCGGCGATCGCCTCCACCCGCGGCGTGCGCAGGCCCACCACGCGGCAGCGGGACCGGATGGTGACCATGATGTCGTCCGGGTGCAGGCTCGGCGTGCAGAGCATGACGACGGTCCGCGGCGGCGGCTCCTCGAGCATCTTGAGGACGGCGTTGGCAGCGTGCTCGGTCATCCGGTCGGCGTCCTCGACCACGATGACCTGCCAACGCCCCTGGGACGGCGCCCGGCCGGCGAGGCGCACCAGCTCGCGGGCCTCCTTGGCGCCGATCGACAACCCGTCGGGGACGATCACCGAGACGTCGGCGTGCGTGCCCGCGAGCACCGTGCGGCAGGCGTGGCAGGTGCCGTCGCCCCCGGCCGGGCACTGGAGCGCGGCGGCGAAGGCGCGGGCCGCCACCGACCGTCCCGACCCGGGTGGCCCGGTGAACAGCCAGGCGTGGGTCATCGCCGCCGGATCCGCGATCGCGCCGCGCAGCACGGCCACGACGTCGTCCTGCCCGACCAGCCCCGACCAGACCCCCTCGGCCGTGGCGGCGCTCACCGGGTCACCGCCGGGGCGAGCAGCGCGCCGACCCGGTCGCGGATCCGCCCGGCGAGCTCCTCGGGCGAGCCGGTGGCGTCGAGCACGAGGTAGCGGTCCGGTTCGGCGGCGGCGAGCTCCAGGAAGGTCCGGCGCACCCGCTCGTGGAAGTCCAGGGACTCGGCCTCGATCCGGTCGGCGGCGGCGCGACCGCGGGCACGGGCCAGCCCCGTCGCCGGCGGCAGGTCCAGCAGCACCGTCAGGTCGGGCACCAGCGCCTGCGTCGCCCACCGGGAGATCCGGGCGACCTCGTCCCGCGGGATCGCGCGGCCGGCGCCCTGGTAGGCCAGCGAGCTGTCGACGAAGCGGTCCGTGACCACCACCTCGCCCGCCTCGAGGGCCGGCAGCAGCACCTCGGCGGTGTGCTGGGCCCGGTCGGCGGCGTACAGCAGCGCCTCGGCGCGGGGACCGAGTGCCAGGTCGGCGCGGTCGAGGAGCAGCTGCCGCACCACCGCTCCGGCCGGGGTGTCGCCGGGCTCGAACGTCGACCGCACCCGGTGACCGGCCGCGGCGAGCCACTCGACGAGCAGCCGCACCTGCGTGGACTTGCCCGCCCCCTCCCCGCCCTCGAAGGCGAGGAAGGTGCCGGGGCGGTCGGTGCTGGGGATGACGCTCTCCCGGTGTCGTGCGGGCGGGCCGCGGCCGGAGGACCGGTCGCGCGGGCGTCACGCTACCGGCCGGGGGTGACGGTCCCGAGGCGCTCGTAGGGTCGGCGCCGTGACCGTCGACCCCGTGGCCGGTGCCGCCTGGGACCCGGCGCGGTACCTGCGCTTCGGCGACGAGCGGGCACGCCCGTTCACCGACCTGCTGGCCCGGGTAGGGGCGGTGGACCCGCGGGTCGTGGTCGACCTGGGCTGCGGCGAGGGGGCGCTCACGGCGTCGCTCGGCCGGCGCTGGCCGGGCGCGCGCATCACCGGCATCGACTCCTCCGCCGAGATGCTGGCGGCCGCCGCCCGGCACGCCGTCCCCGGCCGGGTGGGGTTCGTGCCGGGCGACGCGCGGGAGTGGACGGCCGCCGAGCCGGTCGACGTCCTGGTCACCAACGCCGTCCTGCACTGGGTCCCGGGGCACGAGGAGCTGCTGACCCGCTGGGCGGGGCAGCTGGCCCCCGGCGGGTGGTTGGCCCTGCAGGTGCCCGGCAACGCCGGCGCGCCGACGCACCGGCTGCTGGCGGGGCTGTGCGCCGCGCCGCGGTGGCGCGGCCGGTTGGCCGCCGCCGCTCCCCCGCCGTCGCCGGTGCTCGACCCGGCCGGGTACCTGGCCCTGCTCGAGGACGCCGGCCTGCGCACCGAGGCATGGGAGACCACCTACCTGCACGTGCTCACCGGGGAGGACCCGGTGCTGCACTGGGTGCGCAGCACGGTGCTGCGGCCGGTCCTGGCCCTCCTCGACGACGCGGAGCGTGCCGAGCTGACCGCGACCTACGCCGCCGGCCTGCGGGAGGCCTACCCGCCGCGCCCGGACGGGACGACGGTCCTGCCCTTCCGCCGCGTGTTCGCCGTCGGGCAGCGGATCAGCTGAGCTCGAGCCGGTAGGCGTCGGTCCGGTACGGCAGCTGCAGGACCGCGTGCCCCCGCGTGCCGGGGTGGCCGGCGAGCAGGTCCGCGAGACCCCCGAGGAAGGCCTCCCGGTTCGCCGGATCCATGGTGGCGACGTAGCTGCGGGTACCGATCCCCGCGACCACCTCCCGGGGGGTGACCCGCTGCACCACCGACGACTCCACGTGCACCACCCGCGCCGGCAGGGCCCGGGCGAAGGCCTGCACGATCCCCTGGTCGGCCTCCTGCCCGCGGGCCTCGCGGGCGAGGGCCGCGCCCAGGGCGCGCACCCACGGGACCCGCTCGTCCCGGGTGTTCCACACGAAGCCGGCCACCCCGCCGGGGCGCAGCACCCGGCGCAGCTCCGGGGCGGCCTCCTCCGGCCGGAACCAGTGGGCGGCCTGGCCGGCGACCACGGCGTCGACGGAGGCGTCCCGGAGGGGGATCCGCTCGGCGTCCCCGACCACGGCCTGCACCTGCGGCAGGCGGGCGCGCAGCTGCGCCAGCATCGGCGCCGCGGGGTCGACGGCGACCACCTCGTGCCCGGCGGCGACCAGGACCTGGGTGAGCAGGCCGGTGCCTGCGCCGAGGTCGAGCACCCGACGCGGGCGGGGGCCGAGGAGGAAGGCCACGACACCCGGGGGGTATCCCGGGCGGAGCGCGGCGTAGTCGGCCGCGACCGACCCGAAGGACGTGCGCCGCGCCTGCCAGCCGGCCGGGTCCGGGGAGCCGGTCACGGCCCGTTCAGGCGAGCGGGACCGCGTCGGCCGAGGTCGCTGCCTTCTTCTTCGCCGGCGCCTTCTCGGCCGCCGTCGTCTTCTTCGCCGCGGTCTTCTTGGCCGTCGCCTTCTTGGCCGGCGCCTTCTTGGTCGCCTTCTTCTTCGTGGCGGCCGGGCGGGCGCGCCGGTCGGCGAGCAGCTCCGCGGCGCGCTCCAGGCTGATCGACTCGACGTCGTCGCCCTTGCGGAGGCTCGCGTTGGTCTCGCCGTCGGTGACGTAGGGGCCGAAGCGGCCCTCGCGCACCGTGATCGCCCCCTGGGTCACCGGGTCGGGGCCGAGCTCCTTGAGCGGGGCGGCGGCGGCCCGGCGCCCGCGCTGCTTGGGCTGGGCGAAGATGGCCAGCGCCTCCTCCAGCGTGGTGCTGAAGAGCTTGTCCTCCCCGTCGAGGGAGCGGGAGTCGCTGCCCTTCTTCAGGTAGGGACCGTAGCGGCCGTTGAGGGCCTGGATCTCCTCGCCGTCGGGGGCGGTGCCGACGGTGCGCGGCAGGGTGAGCAGCTGCAGCGCCTGCTCGAGGGTGACCGTCTCCGGGGACATCGAGGAGAACAGGCTCGCCGTCCGCGGCTGCTCCTTGCTGCCCTCCGGGACCACGGTGGTGACGTAGGGGCCGTACCGGCCGGCCTTGACCACGACGGGCAGGCCGCTGTCGGGATCGGTGCCCAGCTCACGGTCACCGGAGGGCGCCGCCAGCAGCTCGGCGACCTTCTCGCCGGTCAGCTCGTCGGGGGCGAGGTCCTCGGGGATGCTGACGCGCGCGCCGTCGTCCCCGGCCTGCAGGTAAGGGCCGTAGCGGCCCACCCGGACGACGACCGGCTCGCCGTCGGTCCCCGTCGCCCGCAGCGGGATGGAGTTGACACCGCGGGCGTCGATCTCCTCCAGCCGCTGGCCGATGACCCGCTTGAGCCCGCCGGCCTGCGCGATGGCGCCGGCGTGACCGCCCTCGCCGCCGAAGTAGAACTCGGTCAGCCAGGTGACCCGCTGCAGGGTGCCACCGGCGATCTCGTCGAGCTCCTCCTCCAGCGACGCGGTGAAGTCGTAGTCGACCAGCTGGGCGAAGTGCTGCTCGAGCAGGTTCACCACGGCGAACGCGACGAAGGAGGGCACCAGTGCCGAGCCCTTCTTCCAGACGTACCCGCGGTCCTGGATGGTCTGCATGATCGACGCGTAGGTCGACGGGCGGCCGATGCCGAGCTCCTCCAGCCGCGCCACCAGGCTCGGCTCGGTGTAGCGGGACGGCGGCGTCGTGGTGTGGCCCTTCGCGTCCAGCTGCCGGGTGTCCAGCTGCTGACCGCGCTCGACGCGCGGCAGCCGGCGCTCGGCGTCGTCGGCGCCCTGGTCGTCGTCGCCGGCGCTGCTGCCCTCGTCGCGGGACTCGACGTAGGCCCGCAGGAACCCGGGGAAGGTGATGGTGCGGCCGCTGGCGGTGAACTCCACGGCCTCGTCGGTGGCGCTGCGGCCGGCCAGCCGGATGCTCACCGTCTGCCCGACGGCGTCGGCCATCTGCGAGGCCACCGTGCGCTGCCAGATCAGCTCGTACAGCCGGAACTCGTCACGGGCGAGCTGACCGGCGAGCTGGCCCGGCGTCCGGAAGCTGTCACCGGCGGGGCGGATCGCCTCGTGCGCCTCCTGGGCGCCCTTGGACTTCTTGGCGTAGCGCCGCGCCTCGGCCGGGACGTACGCGTCGCCGTAGAGCTCCCGGGCCTGGCTGCGCGCGGCGTTGATCGCCTCGTTCGACAGGTTCGTCGAGTCGGTGCGCATGTAGGTGATGTGGCCGTTCTCGTACAGCCGCTGCGCCACCCGCATGACCTGGGCCGAGGACCAGCCGAGCTTGCGACCGGCCTCCATCTGCAGCGTGGAGGTGGTGAAGGGGGCGTACGGCCGCCGCCGGTAGGGCTTCTCGTCGACCCGGCCGACGGTGACCTGCCGGCCCTCCAGGCGGGCGGCGAGCCCGCGGGCGCCGGCCTCGTCGAGGTGCACGACGTCACCGGTCACCCGGCCGGTCGCGGGGTCGAAGTCGCGGCCGGTGGCCACCCGGCTGTCGTCGACGCTGACGAGCTTGGCGCGCAGGGTGGTCGGCTCCCCCTCGTCCGCGCCGGCCGCGGTGCCCGGGACGGCGAAGGTGCCCTCCAGGGACCAGTAGTCGGCGGCGTGGAAGGCCATCCGCTCGCGCTCCCGCTCGACCACGATGCGGGTGGCGACCGACTGCACGCGGCCGGCCGAGAGCTTGGGCAGCACCTTCTTCCACAGCACCGGGCTGACCTCGTAGCCGTAGAGGCGGTCGAGGATGCGCCGGGTCTCCTGCGCGTCGACCAGCGCGGTGTCCAGCTCCCGCGGGTTGGCGACGGCGCGGGCGATGGCCTCCGGGGTGATCTCGTGGAAGACCATCCGGCGCACGGGGACGCGCGGCTTGAGGGTGTCCACCAGGTGCCAGGCGATCGCCTCGCCCTCGCGGTCCTCATCGGTGGCGAGGTAGACCTCGCTGGCCTCCTTCACCAGCTGCTTGAGCCGGCTGACCTGCTGCTTGCGGTCGGGGCTGACCACGTAGAGCGGCTCGAAGGCGTTGTCGACGTCCACCCCGAGCCGGGCCCAGGAGGCACCCTTGTGCTCGGCCGGGACGTCGGCGGCGTTGCGCGGCAGGTCGCGGATGTGGCCCACGCTGGCCTCGACGACGTACCCGCCGCCCAGGTAACCGGCGATCTTGTTCGCCTTGGTCGGCGACTCCACGATGACCAGGGGCCGTCCGCCGGCCGCGGCGGTCCGGCGGCGGGCAGGCGTGCGCGTCCCGCCGGCCGTCTCGGTCGCGGTCTCGCTGCCGGTCTTCGCGGTCTTCGTGGGGGGCACGGTGCTCCTGTCGGTGCTGCTTCGGCTGTGGGCTCCGGCGCGGGGACGCCGGGGGACGCCGTCGTGCGCGTCCGCCCTCGGCGACCGCCACGGTAGGCCACGACCCCGGTGCGGGAGCGGGTGGCGACCGTGCGTGGGCGCGCCGACACCCGCTCCAATGGACGACGCCGGTCGGGTGTTCCCGGGCCTCACCCCTCGTGGGTGCCGGCCACCACCTCCCCGAGCGCGGCCAGGGTGGGCCGGTCGGCGTCGTAGTAGTCGCCGTGCGTCAGGTCCCACTCCGTCGGCAGCCCGATGGCGTCCAGGCCCGTGTCGGGGTCCCAGGTCTGCCCGCCGTGGGGCTCGAACCACGTGATGAGGTCCAGACCACCGGAGGCCTCGTAGAGCTCGGCCACCTCGAATCCCTCCCGGTCGTTGTCCACCCCCGGGCTGCCCATCAGCACGACGGCGTCGGCGGCCAGCTCGCCCGGCGCGTCGGCGGCGCGATCGGTGACCACGGTCCCGTAGCTGTGCGCCAGGACCGTCACGCGCGGCCGGTCCTGGGCACGGGCGGCCGCGATGCCGTCGAGCGTCCGGTCGAGCGACACCCCTCCGGTACGCGCCGCCGCCGTGTCGAAGCCGTCGCCGACCCCGGGTGGCGGCCGGTAGCCGAGCCAGGCGACCGTGGCGACGGCCAGCCCGGGCGCGGCGGCGGCCGCGGCGTCCGCGGCCGCGGAGGCATCGGCCGCCACGTCGTCCAGGTCGCCGATCGGGTCGTTGCCGACCCCGGGGACGACCACCGCGACGGCCTCGGCGGTGTCGAGGTCGCCGAGGGAGAGCGCGACCATCTCGTGCCGCGGCGCGAACTGGAGGAGCTGCACGGTCTCCCCGGCCTCCTCCCGCGCGCGGATCTCGGCGTCCGTCGCCAGCGCGACCGTCCACCCCTCCGGGCGGCCGGGATCCTCGAGGAGCCGGTCCAGGAGCAGCCGGTTGGCCCGGTCTCGCGCCCAGGCGGGGAGGCCGTCGAGCATCCCGACCAGCGCCGGCTCGGTGTCGATCCAGCCCAGCCGCTCCTCCTCGGACAGCTCCGCCCACCACGCGGCGACCTCCGGCGGGGCCAGCGGAGGGCGGCCGGCAGCGGCGGCCGCCGGTCCGATCAGGGCGCTCAGGTCGTCGAACGTGACCGGCGCGAGGCCGCCGAGGACCCCCACGCTCGCCAGGACCCCGGCCGCCTCGCCGGCGGAGCCCACGGCGACGTCCGCCCAGCCGAGCGCCGCGGCCGCCGCCTCCGCCGCCCGGGCGGCCGCGGCCGCCTGCTCCCCGATGACGGCGTACTGCCGGGCCAGGGCGGTCGCCGGGTCGATCCCGGCGTCGAGGGGCACGGGGGGCAGCGGGCCGAGGACACCCCGCTCGTCGAGCGCCACCGGGACCGCCGCCGCGGCCGCCAGGGCGTCACCGGCCCGCCCGGCGGCGACGGTGGCCGCGCCCACCATCCCGCGGGCCTCGGCCAGCGACCGTTCCAGGGCGGCGGTCACCTCGGTGACGACGGTGGACAGCCGCGCCAGGGCGGCGGCCGCCGCGCCCCCTGCGTCGCCGGACCAGCACTCGGTGCTCGCGAGCGTCCGCCCGACGTGCTCGGTGCGCGCCCGCCAGGACACCAGCCGCCCGGCGACGTCGTCGAGGGTGGTGACGGCGTTGGCGAGCAGCCTCGTGTCCCACGCCGCGACCGCCGAGAGCCCGGACCTCACGGGACCCGGATCCCGGCCGCGGCGTGCAGGTTGCGGTCGGCGAGCGTGGCCTCGTGCACGCGGTAGGAGTGCACGGCGTCGCGCAGCGTGTGCCCCACGGCACCGGCTCCCTGTGCCAGCAGGTCCACCAGCTGCGACCAGGTCGCGCCCAGCTGCCCGGCGCTCGCGCCGAGCTCGCCGTCGACCGCGGTCCCGAGCGTGTACGTCGCCGACCGGCACAGGTCGGACTCGCCGGCCAGCTCGGCGCCGAGCAGGACGAGTTCGTCGGCCAGCTGCTCGAGGGTGGAGAACTGGACGGCGATGCTGTCGGACACGAGCGACCTCCCGGCGGTGGAGCCGGTCTCCCACGGACCGGCGCCGCGGCACGTTAGGGAGGTCCCCCGACGAAGGGCCGCCGGCCGTCCACACCGGCCGGTCCCGTCCACAGCCACCGCCCCCCGGAGCCCGCCGCGGACGCGCCGCGGCAGGCTCCGGGGCGTGGTCTCACGGGGCGGTCGTGGTCAGCTCGTCGGTCGGCTCGCCGCCGGCGGAGGCCGGTCCCGCGCCGCCGACGACGATCGACCGGCGCTTGGAGACGACGACGGCGGTGACGATCACGGCCACGGCCGCCACCGCGATGAGGGCACGGACCACGTCGTTCTGCCCCTCGCCCAGCGACAGGCCCACCACGGCAGGGGCGATGAGCAGCGCCACCAGGTTCATCACCTTGATCAGCGGGTTGATGGCCGGGCCGGCGGTGTCCTTGAAGGGGTCGCCGACGGTGTCGCCGATGACCGTCGCGGCGTGCGCCTCGCTGCCCTTCCCGCCGTGCTCGCCGTCCTCCACCATCTTCTTGGCGTTGTCCCACGCGCCGCCGGAGTTCGCCAGGAACACCGCCATCAGGGTGCCCGTGGCGATGGCACCCACCAGGTAGGCCGCCAGCGGGCCGATGCCCAGGCCGAAGCCGACGGCGACCGGGGCCAGCACCGCGAGCAGGCCGGGGGTGGCCAGCTCCCGCAGCGAGTCCTTGGTGCAGATGTCGACGACGCGGCTGTAGTCCGGCCGCTCGCTGAAGTCCATGATCCCCGGGCGGGTCCGGAACTGCTCCCGCACCTCGAACACGACCCGGCCGGCGGCCCGGGAGACCGCGCTGATCGCCAGCCCGCTGAAGAGGAAGACGACCGAGGCCCCGACCAGGGCGCCCACGATGTTGTTCGGGTTCACCAGGCTGAAGGCGTCGCCGAGCGTGGCGCCGGCATCCTCCAGGGCGACGGCCACCTGGGCGTTGTAGGAGCCGAACAGCGCCGTGGCGGCGAGGACGGCGGTGGCGATCGCGATGCCCTTGGTGATGGCCTTCGTCGTGTTGCCGACGGCGTCGAGGTCGGTGAGCACGCGGGCACCGTCCTCGTCGATGTCGCCGGACATCTCGGCGATGCCCTGGGCGTTGTCGCTGACCGGGCCGAAGGTGTCCATCGAGACGATGACGCCGGCCGTGGTGAGCAGCCCGCACCCGGCGAGCGCCACGGCGTACAGCGCCGCGCCGCCGCCGATGAGGAAGGCGACGTAGACGCTGCCGCCGATCAGCAGCGCGGCGTAGACCGCGCTCTCCAGGCCCAGCGAGATGCCCGAGAGGATCACGGTGGCCGGACCGGTGAGCGAGCTGCGGCCGACGTCCTTGACCGGCTTGCGCGAGGTCTCGGTGAAGTAGCCGGTGAGCTGCTGGATCGCGGCGGCCAGCACGATGCCGACCAGGACCGAGAGGAACCCGAGGACCTGCGGGCTGACCGCGGTGTCCTCGAGGTCGGCCACGCTCGGCAGGACGGTGAAGGACGCCGCGGCCACCAGCACCAAGGAGACCACCGCCGAGGTGAAGAACCCGCGGGTGATCGGCGTCATCCCGCTGGAGTCGGACTGGCCGGGGTTGCTGGCGAGGACGCCGACCACGGAGGCGATGACGCCGATGGCGGCGACGACGAGCGGGAAGACCATGCCGTCGGCGCCGAGGAACACCTGGCCGAGGATCAGCGCGGCGACGAGCGTGACGGCATAGGACTCGAACAGGTCCGCCGCCATGCCGGCGCAGTCGCCCACGTTGTCCCCGACGTTGTCGGCGATCGTCGCGGCGTTGCGGGGGTCGTCCTCGGGGATGCCGGCCTCCACCTTGCCGACCAGGTCGGCACCGACGTCGGCGGCCTTGGTGAAGATGCCGCCGCCGACGCGCATGAACATCGCGAGCAGGGCCCCGCCGAAGCCGAAGCCCTCCAGGACCACCGGCGCGGTCTCGTCGAAGAACAGCAGGGCCAGCGCGGCGCCGAACAGGCCCAGACCGATGGTGATCATCCCGACGACGCCGCCGGTGCGGTAGGCGATGCGGAAGGCGGGCACGTAGCCGCCACCGCGTGCGGCCGCGGCCACCCGGACGTTGCCGCGGGTGGCCAGCGTCATCCCGATGAACCCGACGGCCGCCGAGAACAGCGCTCCTACAAGGAAGAACACCGCGCGCCCGGTCCTGGTCCCCCAGCCGCCCTCCGCGACCGGCAGCACGAGCAGCAGGACGAAGACGATCACGGCGAAGACGCCGAGCGTGCGGAACTGCCTGCGCAGGTAGGCCGCCGCGCCTTCCTGCACCGCCCGCGCGATGTCGCGCATGGTCGTCGTCCCCTGGTCGGCGGCGATGACCGCCCGGACCAGGAAGCCGGCGAAGGCGAGGGCGGCGAGGGAGATGGCGAGGACGACGAGCACCAGCGTGACGTCCCCGCCGGACAGAGCGGTCTCCGGCATGTGGTTCCTCCCAGCGGTCGGCGACTGCCGGGACGCACACGCCCCGGACGGCGGAGGTCACGTCCGGTCGGCGCTGCTCACCGGGGCGGACGCCGCGTGAGTGTAAGCGAGGTCACACCCGGTAGCGGTAGTCCCGACGAGCTCCATCTCCTCGGTTGGAGACGGAGCGGGACGAGGGGCAGGCCGTCGCCGCTTGCCGGCAGGTGTGACAGTGGTGGGGTGACGGCGCTCCACCCCGTCCGGTCGGCTCCCCCTCCCGGCCCGGGCACCGGTACCGGGGGGCCCGCCGGAACCGCCGGCGCGCTGCCCGGCGCCGATCTGCTCGACGACCTCCTCGACGGCACGCCGGAGGAGGAGCACCCGGTCACCCACGTCCACCGGCTCCCCGTGCGGGAGAGCCGGACCCTGCCCTGGCCGGCGTGGGTCGACCCGGCGCTGCGCCGCCGGCTGGAGGAGGCCGGCGTGCGGGCCCCCTACCGGCACCAGGTCGAGGCCGCCGAGCTCGCCCACGACGGGACCTCGGTGGTGGTGGCCACCGGCACCGCGTCGGGCAAGTCGCTGGCCTACCAGCTGCCCGCGCTGAGCCGGCTGGCCGAGGACGACCGCGCGTGCGTCCTCTACCTCGCGCCGACCAAGGCGCTGGCCCGCGACCAGCTCGCCTCCGTGGCCGCGCTGGCCGACCCGTCGGTGCGGCCGGCGGCCTACGACGGGGACACCCCCACCGAGGAGCGCGACTGGGTGCGCCGCCACTCGCGGTGGATCGTGACGAACCCGGACATGCTGCACCGCGGCGTGCTGCCGGCCCACCAGAAGTGGTCCTCGACGCTGCGCCGGATCGCCTACGTCGTCGTCGACGAGTGCCACGCCTACCGCGGGGTCTTCGGGTCGCACGTCGGCCACGTGCTGCGCCGGCTGCGGCGGATCTGCCGGCGGTACGGGTCCGAGCCGGTGTTCGTCCTCGCGTCGGCCACGGTGTCGGATCCCGCCGGGGCGGCCGGCCGGCTCGTCGGCGCTCCCGTCGTGGCGGTGACCGAGGACGGATCGCCCCGGCCCGGGGCCACCTTCGCGCTCTGGGAACCCCCGCTGACCGAGCGTCTGGGCGAGCACGGTGCCCCGCTGCGCCGGTCCGCGGCCCACGACACCGCCTCGCTGCTGGCCGACCTCGTCGAGCGGCAGGCGCGCACGCTGGCGTTCGTGCGGTCGCGACGCAGCGCCGAGTCGGTCGCCGACCAGGCGCGGCGGGTCCTCGTCGAGCGCGGCCGCGTCGACCTCGCTGCCCGCGTGGACTCCTATCGCGGCGGCTACCTGCCCGAGGAGCGCCGGGAGCTCGAGCGCGCCCTCTCCTCCGGTGAGCTGCTCGGGGTGGCCACCACCAACGCCCTCGAGCTGGGCATCGACATCACCGGGCTGGACGCCGTGGTGCTGGCCGGCTACCCCGGGACGCTGGCCTCGCTGTGGCAGCAGGCGGGCCGGGCGGGCCGGGCCCAGCGGGAGTCGCTGGTGGTCTTCGTGGCCCGCGACGACCCGCTGGACCACTACCTGGCCCACCATCCGCGGGCGGTGTTCGGCCGGCCGGTGGAGGCGACGGTCACCGATCCGACCAACCCCTACGTGCTGGGCCCCCAGCTGTGCTGCGCGGCGGCCGAGCTGCCGCTGGTCCCGGCCGACCTGCCCGAGTTCGGTGGCGTGGCGGCCGAGGCGCGGCTCGCCGAGCTGGTGGCCGACGGCCTGCTGCGGCGGCGCCCCGCCGGCTGGTACTGGGCCGGCCGGGGGCGGCCGGAGGTCGACATCCGCGGCGACGGTCTCGCGCCGGTGTCGATCGTCGAGGGCGCGACCGGCCGGCTGCTGGGCACCGTCGACGGCGGCTCCGCGCACTCCACCGTGCACACCGGAGCGCTCTACGTGCACCGCGGGGAGACCTATGTCGTGGACGAGTTCGATCTCGACGACGCCTGCGCGATCGTGCACGCCGACGCTCCCGAGTGGACGACCGTCGCCCGCGACGTCACCGACCTCTCCGTCGTGGACGTCGACCGCTCGCGTCGGCTGCGCACCGTCACCGTGCACACCGGCGTCGTCGACGTGGTGAACCAGGTGGTGGCCTACCAGCGGCGGCGGCTGGGGTCCGGGGAGGTCCTCGCCGAGTTCCCGCTGGACCTGCCGGCCCGTCAGCTGCGCACCCGGGCGGTGTGGCTGACCCTCGACGAGACCGCCGTCGCCCGTGCCGAGGTGGACCACACGACGTTGCCCGGCGCCCTCCACGCGGCCGAGCACGCGGCCATCGGCATCCTCCCGCTGCTGGCCACCTGCGACCGCTGGGACCTGGGTGGGCTCTCCACGGCCCTGCACCCCGACACCGGGTCGGCCACGGTCTTCGTCTACGACGGGCACCCGGGGGGCGCGGGCTTCGCCGAGCGCGGCTACACGGCGGTCCGCCGCTGGCTGCAGGCGACCCGCGCCACGATCGCCAGCTGCGAGTGCGAGAGCGGGTGCCCCTCGTGCGTGCAGTCGCCCAAGTGCGGCAACGGCAACGACCCGCTGGACAAGGCCGGGGCGGTGCGGGTGCTCGACGTCGTCCTCGACGAACTGGCGGCCGCGGACGAGCGGCTGGACCTCACCGCCCGCGCGGACCGGCACGACACCGGGCGGGAGGCCGCCGGCGAGGGGTGCGGACGCGGGCCCGGGGACGGCTACCTCGCGGACGGGGAGCCGGAGGACGCCGCCGTCCCGCCGCGCGCCGGCGAGGACGACCTCGTCTTCTGACACCCCCGCGCCCGCGACCGGCCCGGACGCCGCCGGGGCCACCGGGCCCGCGCGCGCCCGCGCGGAGGCCTGCCGCGTGCCCAGCGGGCCGAGCCGCACCGGGACCTCGACGGTCACCGACACGACGGCCCCGTCGACCGAGCAGCCGACCAGCGACGCCCCGTTGGCCCGCGCCACCTCCCCGGCCGCGGCGCATGGGTCGGCCGCCCCGGTGACCGCGCGACCTGCACCGGCCAGGGCGGCGAGGTCGGCGGCGGCGGTGGCGCGGTGCCGGGCGGTGACCGCCGTCCCGACGAGGACGGCGGCCAGCCCGACCGCGGCCAGCACGCCGCTGAGGGCGACGACCCACACCGTCGCCGAACCGCGTTCCCCGCGCAGCGCCGTCGCCCGCCGTCTCACGGCGCACCGCCCGGCACGACCCCGGGTTCCAGGTCCGCGACCGCCGTGGCGCTGACCTCCACGCGCAACGGCAGCGGGCCCAGCGCGGGTACCCGGGCGGTGACGGTCACCCGCACGCGGGCGCCCTCGACCTGCACGGACGTCGCAGCGCCCGGCGGAGCCGCTGCCGCGCTGACGGCCCGGACCGCGGCGATGTCGTCGCCGCGGGCGGCCGCACGGGCCCCCTCGCGGGCCGCGTCGACGCAGCGGAGGTGGGCGCCCACCACCGTGACCGCGGCGACCGCCCCGGCCAGGACCAGCAGCAGCACGGGCAGCACGACCGCCGTCTCGGCCGTGACCATGCCGGCCTCTCCGCGCCACGCCCGTCGCCCTCCTCCGCGGCTCCGCACGGTCAGCCCAGCGTGGCCAGCGCCGACGCGACCAGGTCGGTGAGCGCCGTGACGATCGACCCGCCGGTGACGACCTTGTAGAGCACCGCGGCGAAGGCGCAGGCGGCGATGGTCCCGACGGCGTACTCGGCGGTGCTCATCCCCGCCTCGGGTTCCGCCGCCAGCCGCGCCCACCGGCGGGCGAGCGGGCCCCCCGGCGGCGCCGGCTCCCCGTCCTCCTCCGGTGTCGCGCCGGTGGACGGTGCCGCGGGCCGTGCCCCCGGCTCGGCGTGCGGGGACTGTGCGCTCATGGGTCCTCCTCCGGAGCGGGCCCGCGGTCCGGGCCCCGTGCCCCGACCCTGGGGTGGCCGGCACCCGGGATCCATCGAGCGGCCCGGTCTGTGGAGGGAGCCGGTTCCTGTGGACCGGGCCTCGTCGGTCACGGCAGCACGTCGGCGGCGATGCCGAGCACGACCGGTGCCACCCCCAGGCAGACGAAGGCCGGCAGGAAGCAGGCTCCCAGCGGGGCGAGCACCCAGACCCCCGCCCGGCGCACCCGGGCCTCGGTCCCGGCACGGAGCACCGCCCGGCGGTCGGCCGCCAGTCCGTGCAGCGCCGCGGCGACGGTGGAACCGGACTCCCCGGCCCGCGCCAGGACCCTGCCCAGCCCGGCCAGGGGCGGCGGGACCCCGGCCCACGCCGCCCGCGCCGCCGAACCCAGCCGGTAGCGGCCGGCGACCACCGCCAGCTCCTCGCCGAGCGGGCCGGGCAGGGCACCGGCCACGGCGGCGAGCGCGCCGCCCACCGGCAGTCCGGCGGCGAGGCACACGGCCAGCAGGTCGCAGGCCACCGGTAGCTCGTCCTCCAGGGCCGCACGGGTCTGCCGGGCCCCGCTGCCGGCCGAGCGGCGCAGCGCCCGCTCCAGGCCGACGGCGACGGCGGCTCCGGCGACCGGCCCGACCGGCCCGCCCACGAGCAGCACCGTGGCCACCCCCGCGACCGCGGCCAGGACCCACCGCCGGCGCGGGTCCGCCGACGGGTCCGGGGACGGCGGCACGGCGGGCAGCCGCGCCGCGGCGACGGCCCGCGCGCGGTCGCGGGCGGGACGGCCGGGCGGGGACCGGAGCAGCAGTGCCGCGGCCACCAGCAGCAGGACCACGGGCAGGTGCGCCGCAGCGCTCACCGGGCGGCCCGGCGCACCAGGCGTCCGGTCCACGCCAGGCCGGCGCCCTCCAGGGCCACCCCGAGGACGAGCAGGACCTGCCCGCTGCCCGTCGTGGTGAGCACCGCCCACGGGTCGGCACCCACGCCGCTGCCCATGAGCAGCGCGAGGACGGGCAGCCCGGCCAGCAGCGCGGCGCTCGCCCGCGGCCCCGCCAGCGCCGAGCGCAGCTCCAGCCCGTGCCGGCGGCGGGCCCGCAGGTCGTCCTCCACCGCCCCCGCCACGGCCGCCAGCGAGCAGCCGGTGCGGGCGCTGAGCCGCACGGCGGCGGCCAGCCGGGCGACCGCCGCCTCCCAGGGGCCGGCGCCCGGCCGCGGCGCGGCGACCGAGGCCGGCGCCCGCACCGCCCGGACCAGCGCGTCCGCGCCCGCCGGATCGCCGCACGCGGCTCCGGCCGCGACCGCGGCCTCGTCCACCGGGCGACCGCTGCGCAGCTCCGCCGCCAGGGCGCCCAGTCCCTCCGCGAGGGCGGCCACCCGCTCCTCCTCCTGCCCCCCGCGGCGGCTGCGCTCCCGGGCGAGCACCGCAGCTGCGGCAGCCGGCGCCGCGAGCGCCGCGACCAGCACGGTGCCGGCCGCCCAACCCGCCGCTGCCGCCGCCGTGGCCGCCAGCAGGGGCACCGGTGCCCGCACCGGCCGTGCCCACTTCCGGGCCGGACGGCGCAGGCGGCCGCGGCCCGGCCGCACCGGCCAGCTCAGGAGGGCGGCGGCGAGCAGCAGGAGCACCGCGGGACCGGCCACCTGGCCGGTCACCTCCCGCCGCCGGCCAGCAGCTCGTCCAGCCGGCCGCGGCCCGGGCAGGAACCGCCCTCGGCGCGCCATGCCGGCTCCACGACGACGAGGTCCCCGGCCCGCCGGACCACGCCGAGCTCCTCCACCCTGCGGACCCCGCCCGCGCGCCGCAGGTGCACGACCACCGCCAGTGCGGCGGCCGCCTGGCTGTGCACCGCGACCCGGTCCAGCCCGGCCGCGACCCCCAGCGCCTCGAGACGGGCGGGCACCTCGGTGGAGCGGTTGGCGTGCAGCGTGCCGCACCCGCCCTCGTGGCCGGTGTTGAGCGCGGCCAGCAGATCGGTCACCTCCGCGCCGCGGACCTCCCCGACGACGAGCCGGTCCGGTCGCATCCGCAGCGCCTGCCGCACCAGGTCGCGCAGCGCGACGGCGCCGACCCCCTCGACGTTCGGCGGGCGGGTGACCAGCCCGACCACGTGCGGGTGCGCCGGCGTCAGTTCCGGAGCGTCCTCGCAGACGACGATGCGCTCGGCGGGCTCGACGAGCCCCAGCAGCGCCGACAGCAGGGTCGTCTTCCCCGAGCCGGTGCCGCCGGTGACCAGGAAGGCCAGCCGCGCGGCGACCACGGCGCGCAGCAGCTCCGCCGAACCGCCCGGCAGCGTGCCGCGCGCGGAGAGCTCCGCCAGCCCGAGCGAGCAGCGGCGCAGCACGCGCAGGGACAGGCACGTGCCGCGGGCCGACACCGGCGCGAGGACGGCGTGCAGACGGGTGCCGTCGGGCAGGCCCGCGTCCACCCACGGGGCGGCGTCGTCCAGGCGCCGGCCGGCCGCGGCGGCGAGCCGGACGGCGAGCCGGCGCACCGCGTCGTCGTCGGGGAACCGGACCCCGGCCCGCTCGAGGCCGGCACCGCGGTCGACCCACACCTCGTCGGGGCCGTTCACCAGCACGTCGCTGACGCCGGGCGCGCGGAGCAGCTCCTCCAGCGGCCCGGCACCGGAGAGCTCGTCGACCGCGGCGCGGACGGCGGACAGGACGGCGGTGTCACCGGCCAGGCCACCGGCCTCCTCCCGGACCAGCGCCGCGACGGCAGGGCGGCTGGGCACGGCCACCTCGGTGGCGAGCCGGGCCCGGACCCGCTCCACCAGCGGGGCGCCGGTCACGAGCCCGGTCCCGCCGGCGCGGGCAGAGCGGCCAGCACCGCTCGAGCGACGGCTCCCCACGGGGTACGCGGGCCGGTCGGTGGCGGATCACCGCGCTCGCCGCGTGCCACGGCCCCGCGGTCGTGCGGCAGCTCGGCGAGCAGGTCCGCGCCGACGAGGCCGGCGACCTCCGCGGCGTCGAGGCCGTCGCGCACCTGGCGCACGACGAGGCGCGCGCCCGCCCAGGGCGCCGCCCCGCCGCCCGGCCGGCCGGCCACCAGACCCTGCGCTGCGGAGGTCGCGCGGACGCGGGCCGGCACCACCAGGACCGCGAGGTCGGCGTCGGCCAGCACCGTCTCGGCGAAGGGCGGGGCCGGTCCGCGGGGCAGGTCGACCACCACCGGCCGGCCGGCCGAGCGACCGGCCTCCACCACGGCGGCCACCGCCTCCGGTGACGGTGGCGCGGGCGCCGACCGGGCGGCCGCGAGCACCCCGACGCCGCCGACCCCGGGCAGCGCAGCCATGACCGCGTCACCCGACACCCGCCCGCGCAGGCCGTCGAGGTCCGGCCAGCGCAGGCCGTCGGTGTGCTCGGCCCCCAGCAGGAGGTCCAGCCCGCCGCCCCAGGGGTCGGCGTCGAGGAGCAGCGCGCCGTCCCCGGTCGCCGCCGCGGTGAGGGCCACCGCCGCGGCGAGCGTGCTCGCTCCCGCTCCGCCGCAGGCGGCCCCGACCGCGACCAGCGCCCCCCGCTGCACGGGCCGCCGCAGGGCGGCACCGGCGCGCTGGAGCACCCAGGCCTCGTCGGCAGGCAGCACGGCGACCCGCTCGGCGCCCAGCTCGACGGCGGCCGCCCAGCCGGCCGGCGGGAGCTCGGCCCGCGTGACCACCACGACGCCCGGCCGGCGGGGAAGCGCACGGACCGCGCCGCTGGCCAGCACGTCCCCGCCCAGCAGGACCAGCGGCGCCCGGCGGTGGGCGCGGCGCAGCGCCGGGCCGGCGGTGGCGACCTCCGGTTCGGCTCCCGCCGCGGCGAGCAGCCGCAGCGCGTCGTCGAGCAGGTCGTCGTCGGTGCTCACGAGCAGGGGGCGGACAGGAGCCGGTGCGGTCACCCGGTCAGCTCACCGGCGGGGCGCGCGGGCAGGCGAGAGGCCGGCGGGACCTGTGGATGACCCGAACGGGTGTGGACGGCGGGATGACGCGGGTCACACCCCGGTGCTGCGCTTACAGTCGTGAACCGTGACCCGCGCAGCGGCGTTCTTCGACCTGGACAAGACGATCATCGCCAAGTCCAGCACCCTGGCCTTCGGGCGGCCGTTCTTCGAGGGCGGGCTGATCAACCGCCGGACCGTGCTCAAGGGCGCCTACGCCCAGTTCGTCTTCTCCCTGGCCGGCGCCGACGCCACCCAGATGGAGCGGATGCGCGCGCAGATCACCCGGATGGCCACCGGCTGGGACGTCGCGACGGTGCACGACATCGTCCGGGAGACGCTGCACGAGATCGTCGACCCGCTCGTCTACGCCGAGGCGGCCGACCTGATCGAGGAGCACCGGTCCGCCGGCCGGGAGATCGTGATCGTCTCCAGCAGCGGCGCGGAGATGGTGCAGCCCATCGGTCAGATGCTCGGCGCCGACCGGGTGGTGGCCACCCAGATGGTCACCGAGGACGGCCGCTACACCGGCGAGATCGCGTTCTACGCCTACGGCGAGAACAAGGCGTCGGCGATGCGCGAGGTGGCGGCCGAGAGCGGGTACGACCTGGCCGACTGCTTCGCCTACAGCGACTCGGTGACCGACCTGCCGATGCTGGAGGCCGTCGGGCACCCGACCGCGGTCAACCCCGACCGCGGGCTGCGCCGGGCCGCGGCCGAGCGGGGGTGGCCGGTCCGGGAGTTCAGCCGCCCGGTGTCGATGCGCAGCCGCTTCGCCGTACCGACGGCGCCGGTCGTGACCGGCGCCGCCATGGGCGTCGGGGCGGCGGTCGTGGGGCTGGCCTGGTACGCCCGCCGGCGGGCGCTGCGCGAGACGTCCCCGGGATCGCTGAGGCCCGCACCCCTGACACCGGCCCCGGTGACCGGCCGGCGGCGCCGCCGCGGCGCCTGAGCCGCTCCCCCGCCGGCACCTCCGCCGGCACCTCCGCCGGCACCTCCGCCGGCACCTCCGCCGGCACCTCCGCCGGCTCAGCCGCGCAGGATCGCCTCGGCCACCGCCAGGCCCTCGACGGCGCCGTGACCGGTCGCCCGGCAGCAGTGCACCAGCCAGGCGGCCAGTCCCTCGGGCTCGCCCGAGGCGTAGCCGGTGAGCGCGGCGTCGTACGCCTCCCGGCCGAGCTCGGCGAAGCCGACCTCGGGCACGGAGACGGCCTTGGGGTCCAACCCGCGGACGATGCCGGTCAGCCGACCCGCCGCGCGCGCGACGACGCCGTCGGCGGTGCCGAAGGGCGCCAGCGCCGCGAGCTCGCCGTGCACCAGCCCGGCCACGACGACGGCGGGCACGGTGCTCGTGCCGGTGACGACCGAGAACAGACCCGAGAGGCGCGGGCCGGCGTGCGGGCCGGGCCGGCCGAGGTCGCCCCGGTCGGCCAGGTCGGCGGCCGCCAGCACGTGCAGACGCGCCAGCACCTGCCCCGGCGCCCGCGACCACGTGTCCACGAGGGAGCCCAGCGCCACCGAGGCGCGCAGCGCCCCCTGCACCACCGGGTCCTCGACCCGGCCGGCCCGGACGTCGGCCAGCGGGACGTCGGCCCCCTCCATGGCCGCCGACGCGCGGGCACCGCGCAGCGCCGACTCGGCGCTCACCTCGGCGGACCGGTTGCGCATGAGCCGGTGCCGCAGCAGCCGGTCGATCGCGGTCCGCGCCTCCTCCGCCGCGTCGCGGACACCGGGCAGCTCCAGCAGCGGAGCCAGCGGGTCGGGTGCGGTGGAGCGGGGTGGTGCCGCGCCGGGGCGGACGGGGATGGTCACGCCGACGACGGTACGAGGGGCGCGCCGCCACCGGCGCACCCGAACCGGTGACGTCGGGAACGCCGGGGGCTCGTCTACGCTCCGCAGGCCATGTCCCGACCGCTCACGCTGCTCCTGGTCCGCCACGGGCAGAGCGAGTGGAACGCCGCCGGGCTGCTGCAGGGTCAGACCGCCGACGTCCCGCTCACCGACCTCGGCCACGCGCAGGCCGCCGCCGCGGCCCGCGAACTCGCCGGCCTCGGGCCGGGCGTCCTCGTCTCCAGCGACCTGCACCGTGCGGTGCAGACCGCCGCGCACTGCGCGCGGGCGACAGGGTTGCCGCTGAGCACCACCCCGGCGCTGCGCGAGCAGGGCTACGGCGTGCTGGAGGGCCGGCCCTCCCGGGAGCTGTGGGACGTCGTGGACTGGACCGATCCGCACTGGGCGGCCGACGGCGGGGAGAGCCTGGCCGAGCTGCACGGCAGGGTCGCCGCCTACCTGGAGCACCTGTGCGCGGAACGCCCGGCCGACGTCGTCGCGCTCGTCACGCACGGGGACACCATCCGGGCCGCGCAGGCCGTCGCCGGAGGCCTGGGTCCCGACGCCCTGCCGGCGGTCACCCCGCACAACGGGACGGTCACCCGGCTGGAGATCTGCCGGTGAGCGGGGCGGCGCGGTGAGCAGGGTGCTGGTCCTCGGCGGCTCCCGCTCGGGGAAGTCCGCGCACGCGGAGTCGCTGGTCGCCGACCGGGCCGACGTCGTGTACCTGGCCGCCTCGGCCCCCGCGCCGGGAGACGCCGAGTGGGCGGCCCGGGTCGCCGCGCACCGTGCCCGGCGCCCGTCCTCCTGGACGACGCTGGAGAGCACGGCCCCCGGTGACCTGGTGCGCCCCGGCACGGTCCTCGTCGACAGCGTGACCACCTGGGTGGCCGCGCTGATGGACGACGCCGGGATCTGGGACGACGGCCCCGCGGCGGCGGAGGAGCTGGCCGCCCGCTGCGAGGCGCTGCTCGGGGCCTGGGCGGCGACGCCGGCGCACGTCGTGGCCGTCAGCGACGAGGTGGGACTCGGGGTCGTGCCCGAGACCCGCGCCGGCCGGCTGTTCCGCGACACCCTCGGCGAGGTCAACCAGCGGCTGGCGGCCTCGGCCGACGAGGTGTGGTTCGTGGTGGCCGGGCTGCCGCAGCGGTTGCGGTGAGGTGGACGGGGCCGCTGGAGTCCGCGGCGCTGCTCACGGTGCTGCCGGTGCCCCCATCGGCGGCGGCCTCGGCCCGCGGGGTGCTGCCGTGGGCGCCGCTGGTCGGTCTGGTGCTGGGCGGGCTCGCGGCCGGGGTCGGCGTGGCCGGCGCGCACCTGGTCTCGCCGTTGACGGGTGCGGTGCTCGCCCTGGCGCTGCTGGCGGCGGCCACCCGCGGCCTGCACCTGGACGGCCTCGCCGACACCGCCGACGGGCTCGGGCCGCTGCGCGGCCGCGAGCGCGCGCTGGAGGTGATGAGGCAGGGCGACGTGGGCCCGTTCGGCGTCCTCACCCTCGTGCTCGTGCTGCTGCTGCAGGCCGCGACGGCCGCCGCGCTCCTCGCCGCCGACGGCGGCTGGGTGGCGGTGTGGACGGCGGTCGTGGTCGCCCGCCTGGCGATGTCGCGCGCCGGCCTGCCGGGGGTCCCCACGGCCGCGGGCTCGTCACTGGGTCGGGCGGTGGCCGGCACGGTCTCCCGGCCGTGGCTGGCCGGCTGGCTGGTCGTGGTCGCAGTCCTGGCCGGCGGCGCCGCCTGGCTGCTCGCGGGCGCGACCGCGGGGGCGGGGGCGGGGACCGACGCGGCGTGGCGGCTGCTGGTGGCGGCGGCCGCGGGGCTGCTGGCCGCGGAGGCGCTCCGGGCCCGGGCCGGCGCCCGGCTCGGCGGGGTGAACGGGGACGTGATGGGGGCGATGGGCGAGGCGGCGGCGACCGTCGTCCTGCTGGTCGCCGCCGCCCTCGCCCGCTAGCCCGTCACCGGGCCGTCGGCCGGGGCGTGCGGCGCACGCCCCGGACGGCTCAGAAGCGGCGGCCGGTCAGCGAGCCGAGGATGCGGCCGAGGCCGCCGCCGGTGGCCGGCGCGGCGGTGGTGCGCCGCCCCATGCCCCGGCCCGTGCCCCGACCGGCCGACGCCGCCGGACGGCGCGTGCCGCGGCCGGAGGCGGCACCGCGGGCGGCGCCGCGGGCGGTGGACTCAGCAGTGCCCAGGATGCGGTTGAGGATGCTCATGGCGACCGGATACCCGGCTCCGGCCGGAAGATGACGATCCCGTGACGATCGACGGTGTGCCGTCACTCACAGTGCATCCTGGTTCACGCGGGTGCGCTCTGCTGCGCCGCCGTCTCGCCGCCCTCCAGGTCACCCTCCGTGTCCAGGTAGGCCTGCTGCAGCTCGGCCAGCAGGGCCGGGTCCGGCTGGGCCCACATCCCGCGGTCGACCGCCTCGAGCAGCCGCTCGGCGATGCCGTGCAGCGCCCACGGGTTGGACCGCTCGAAGAACTCCCGCTGCTCGGGGTCGAGGACGTAGGTCTCGGTGAGCTTCTCGTACATCCAGTCGTCGACGACGCCGGTCGTGGCGTCGTAGCCGAACAGGTAGTCCACCGTCGCCGCCAGCTCGAACGCGCCCTTGTAGCCGTGCCGGCGCATCGCGGCGAGCCACTTCGGGTTGACCACGCGGGCACGGAAGACGCGGGCCGTCTCCTCGCCCAGCGACCGGGTGCGCACCGACTCCGGCCGGGTCGAGTCGCCGATGTAGGCACGGGGCGCGGACCCGGTCAGGGCGCGCACCGTGGCGACCATCCCGCCGTGGTACTGGAAGTAGTCGTCGGAGTCGGCGATGTCGTGCTCGCGGGTGTCGACGTTCTTGGCCGCCACCGCGATCCGCCGGTAGGCCGCCTCCATGTCCGGCCGGGCCTCCACCCCGTCCAGGCCCCGGCCGTAGGCGTAGCCGCCCCACACCGCGTAGACCTCGGCGAGGTCGGCGTCGCCACGCCAGTCGCGGCTGTCGATCAGCGGCAGCAGGCCCGCGCCGTAGGCCCCGGGCTTGGAGCCGAACACCCGGGTGGTGGCCCGCCGGCGGTCGCCGTGGACGGCCAGGTCGGCGTCGACGTGGGCGCGCACGAGGTTCTGCTCGGCCCCCTCGTCGAGACCGGCGACCAGCGCGACGGCGTCGTCGAGCATCGTGACCACGTGCGGGAAGGCGTCCCGGAAGAAGCCGCTGATGCGCACGGTGACGTCGATCCGCGGCCGGCCCAGCTCCTCGAGATCGATCGGCTCCAGGCCGGTCACCCGACGGGAGGCGTCGTCCCAGACGGGGCGGACGCCGAGCAGCGCGAGCACCTCCGCGACGTCGTCCCCGGAGGTGCGCATCGCCGACGTCCCCCACACCGACAGACCCACCGAGCGCGGGTACCCGCCGGTGTCGGCCAGGTAGCGGGCGACCAGCGAGTCGGCCATCGCCTGCCCGGTCTCCCACGCCAGCCGGGAGGGCACCGCGCGCGGGTCGACGGAGTAGAAGTTGCGCCCGGTCGGCAGCACGTTGACCAGCCCGCGCAGGGGCGAGCCGGACGGCCCGGCCGGCACGTAGCCGCCGTCCAGGGCGTGGAGGGTGGCGTCGAGCTCGTCGGTGGTGCGGGCCAGGCGCGGCACGACCTCGTCGACGGCGAAGCGCAGCACGGCAGCCACGCCGGCGTCCTCGCGGCCCAGGACGTCGCGCACCACGCCGTCCACGGCGGACGCCGTCCAGCCGGCTTCCTCCATGCCGGTCACCAGCGCGAGGGCCAGCTCCTCGACGGCGTCGGTGGCCCGCAGCCCGGCGCTGCCGTCCTCGGTCAGCCCGAGTGCCTCGCGCAGACCGGGCAGGGCCACGGAGCCGCCCCAGATCTGCCGCGCGCGCAGCATCGCCAGCACGAGGCCGACCCGGTCGTCCCCCTCCGGCGGCGAGCCGAGCACGTGCAGCCCGTCGCGGATCTGGGAGTCCTTGATCTCGCACAGCCACCCGTCGACGTGCAGGATCATCTCGTCGAAGTGCTCGTCGGCCGGGCGCTCGTTCAGCCCCAGGTCGGAGTCGAGCTTGGCGGCCTGCAGCAGCGTCCAGATCTGCGCGCGCACGGCGGGCAGCTTCGCCGGGTCCATCGCCGCGACGTTGGCGTGCTCGTCGAGCAGCTGCTCGAGCCGGGCGATGTCGCCGTAGGTGTCGGCCCGGGCCATGGGCGGCACCATGTGGTCGACCAGCGTGGCGTGCGCGCGGCGCTTGGCCTGGCTGCCCTCCCCCGGGTCGTTGACCAGGAACGGGTAGACCAGCGGCAGGTCGCCGATCGCGGCGTCGGGCGCGCACGAGGCCGACAGGCCGACCGTCTTGCCCGGCAGCCACTCCATGTTGCCGTGCTTGCCGACGTGCACCAGGGCGTGCGCGCCGAACACCGAGCGCAGCCACCAGTACGCGGCCAGGTAGTGGTGGGAGGGCGGCAGGTCCGGGTCGTGGTAGATGGCGATCGGGTTCTCGCCGAAGCCGCGCGGCGGCTGCACCATCACGACGACGTTGCCGGCGCGCAGCGCGGCGAAGACGATGTCGGGGCCGTCGGGTCCGGAGTCGTCGACGAACAGCGAGCCCGGCGGCTGCCCCCAGTGCTCGACCATCGCCTCGCGGAGGTCGGCCGGCAGCGTCTCGAAGAACGCGCGGTACTCCGCGGCGGCGATCCGCACCGGCTGGCCCGACAGCTGCTCGGACGTCAGCCAGTCCGCGTCCTGCCCCCCGGCGGCGATCAGGGCGTGCACCAGGGCATCGCCGTCGAGGTCGGCCACGCCCGGCAGCGCGGAGGGCCCGTCGAACGGGCCGATGTCGTAGCCGGCGCCGGACATCGCGGCCAGCAGCCGGACCACCGACGCCGGGGTGTCCAGCCCGACGGCGTTGCCGATCCGCGCGTGCTTGGTCGGGTAGGCCGACAGCATCACCACGATCCGGCGCTGCGCCGGTGGCGTGTGCCGCAGCCGGGCGTGCGCCACGGCGGTGCCGGCGACCCGCGCCGCCCGCTCGGGGTCGGCCACGTAGGAGGTCAGCCCGTCCTCGTCGGTCTCCTTGAACGAGAACGGCACGCTGATCAGCCGGCCGTCGAACTCCGGGATGGCCACCTGGTTGCCGACGTCGAGCGGTGACAGGCCGTCGTCATCGGCCAGCCAGTCCTCCCGCGAGCGGGTCAGGCACAGCCCCTGGATCACCGGGACGTCGAGGGAGGCGAGCTGGCCGACGTCCCAGGCGCCGTCGTCCCCACCGGCCTGGGCGGTGGCCGGGCGGGCGCCGCCGGCGGCCAGCACGGTGACGACCATCGCGTCGACGCCCCGCAGGGTCTCCAGCAGGCCCTCGTCGATCGAGCGGAGGCTGGAGGTGAAGACCGGCAGCGCCGAGCCGCCGGCCGCCTCGATCGCGGTGCACAGCTCCTCGACGAAGCCGGTGTTGCCGGAGAGGTGGTGCGCGCGGTAGTAGAGGACGGCGATCCGGGGGCCGGCGGGCGAGGACGGAGCGGACGACGGCCGCTCGAGCACGCCCCAGTCCGGCGCGACCGACGGCGGCTCGAAGCCCTCACCGGTGAGCAGCACGGTGTCGGACAGGAACCTGTGCAGCTGCACCAGGTTGTCCGGGCCGCCCTGGGCGAGGTAGCCGTGCGCCTCGGTCGCCACGCCCATCGGGACGGTGGAGAGCTCCATCAGCTCCGCGTCGGGCAGCTGCTCGCCGCCGAGGACGACGACCGGCGCCGGGCCGGCGAGCAGCGGCGCGAGCATCTCCTCGTACTGGCGACGCACGCCGAGGATGCGGACGACGACGAGCTCGGCGCCGTCCGCCAGCGCGGCGATCCCCTCCCCGCCGAGCCGGACCGGGTTGCCCAGCCGCCACGGCGCGCCGCTCGCGCGGGCCGAGAGCAGGTCGGTGTCACTGGTGGAGAGCAGGACGAACACGCGCGCTTCCTCACTCGGGGTCCGCGCCCCGGATCGTCGGTTCCGGCAGGACCGGGTGTCTGGCTGCGCCCCCGAGGGGGCTCACAGTGGCGGGACCGCGCCGGGTTCTCACCGGCTTCCCCTGGTGCTGCCGTGCTGGTGGCGCCGTGCTGGTGGCGCCCTGGGTGGTGGTGCCGTGGTGCGGCGACGGTACCCGGCGGGCCCGCCCTCACGGGTCGGCGGACACCGGCCGCCAGTCGACCACCCGGTCGGCCACCACCTCGAGCAGCGGCCGGTCGTGGGCGATCGCCAGCACGCCGATCCCCGCGGCCCGGCAGTGCGCCAGCAGCAGCCGCCAGATCCGGGCCTGGGTGACCGCGTCGAGGCTGGCGGTGATCTCGTCGGCGACGAGGTAGCGGGGGTGGGCGAGCAGCGCGCGGGCCAGGTTCACCCGCTGCAGCTCACCGCCGCTGATCTCGTGCGGGTGGCGGTCCAGCCAGGCCGGGGCCACGAGGCGGGGGTCGAGGGCGGCGATCTCCGCCGGGCCGGCGCCGGCCGAGGCGAGCACCGCCCGCACGGTCCACCGCGGGTCCACGGCCCGCTGGGGGTCCTGCAGCACCAGCTGCACCGGGTGGGGGGCGCGGCGCGGCCGCCGCGCGCCGTCGTCCACGGTCACCCGCCCCCGGTCGGCGTCCAGGAAGCCGGCGAGGACCCGCCCCAGCGTGCTCTTGCCGCAGCCGCTGGGCCCGCAGAGGCCGACCACCTCGCCGGGGCGCACGGCCAGGTCGACCCCGGCGAGCACCCACGCCGATCGCGGCCCGTACCGGACCCAGACGTCCTCGGCGCTCAGCACGGCTCCGCCTCGACCGGCGAGCCGTCCACCCCGGAGCCGCCGACCCGGAAGCCGTCGACCCCGAAGCCGTTGACCGGCAGGGCCCGCCACAGCGCGCGGGTGTGCGGGTGGGACAGACCGGCGCCGTCACCGGCGAACGCGGCGGGGACGACGGTGTCGACGGTGCGGCCGCCGTCGCAGATGACCACGCGGTCGGCGACGTCGAGCACCGCCAGCAGCTCGTGGGTGACGAGCACGACGGCGCGGCCCTCGTCGGCCATCGACCGGAACCCGGCCAGGACCGCACGGACGCCGTCCGCGGCCAGCCCGGCGGTCGGTTCGTCGGCCACGACCAGCCGCGGGCGGCCCATCGTCGCCATGGCGAGGAGCACCCGGCGGGCCATGCCCCCGGACAGCTCGTGCGGGTAGCGCCGCAGGACCTCGGCGCCGAGTCCGCGCCGGGCCAGCGCCTCCCGGTCGGCCCGCCGGGGGTCGGGCGCCCCGGCCAGCCGCGCCGAGCGCCGCACCTGCCGGCCGACGCGGGTCAGCGGGTCCAGATAGCCGACCGACTGGGGCACCAGCGCCGTCTCCCGCCCGGCCAGCCGCCGGCGTCCGGCCGGGTCGAGCGGCACCCCGTCGTGGAGCACCGTGCCGCGCTCGACCGCGTTCGGCGGCAGCAGGCCCAGGACGGCGTGCGCGAGCAGCGACTTGCCGGCCCCGCTGGCGCCGACCAGGGCGACGACCTCACCGGGGGCGGCGGCGAGGTCCATCCCCTGCAGCGCCGGCACCACCCGGCGCCGCAGGCCGCGCTCGTACTGGACGAAGTCGACCTCGAGGCCGCGCACCTCGAGCAGCGGGCCGCTCACAGGTGGGCGCTGCGCGGGTCGAGCAGGGTCCGGGCGTTCTCCCCGATGGTGTCGACGAGCTTGACGACGACGAGCAGGCAGACGCCCGGGAGCACCGCCAGCCACCACGACCCGGCGGCCAGGTGACGCATGGACTCGGCCAGCAGGACGCCGATCGAGGGCTCCCCCGGGTCCACGCCGAGGCCCAGGAACGACAGCGCGGCCTCGTGCAGGATCGCGTGCGGGAACAGCAGCACCGTGCCGACGAGGAAGTGCCCGGTCAGGTGACCGGCCAGGTGGTGGCGGGCGATCCAGAGCCGCCCACGGCCCAGCTGCCGCGACACCGCCACGGCATCGGACGTCACGACCGCCCGCGCCCGGCCGCGCAGCACGCGGGTCAGCGTCGGCCAGTGGGTCAGCGCGACCGCGGCCACGACGGCGCCGGTCCCGCCGCCGAGGGTGAAGGCGAGCAGGATCAGCAGCACCAGGTGCGGCAGCGCCAGGAAGAGGTCGACCAGCCACCCGACCGCCCGGTCGGCCAGGCCTCCGACGACGGCGGCCAGCGAGGCCAGGACGAGGGCGATCGCCGCCGACGCCAGGGCCGCGGCGGTGCCGACCAGCAGGCTGAGCCGCAGGCCGGCGAGCGTGCGGGCCAGCACGTCCCGGCCCAGCCGGTCGGTGCCGAACCAGTGCCCGGCCGAGGGCGGCAGGTTCCGCGCGGCGAGGTCGGTCCGCTGGGCTGCCTCGGCGGCCAGGCCACCGGCGACGAACACGGCGGCCACCACCAGCAGCGACAGCCCCACCCAGGCCAGCGTCCGGCGGCGGCGGTCGCCGAGGAGGCCGGCGGGCGCCACGGCCACGGCGCTCACCGGGCGCCCTGCCCGGCCGGGGTGGGGTCCGGTGCCGGGGCCGGGCCGTCCTCGGGCGGCGGCGCCGCGATCGGGGCCCGCCACCGGCCGCGGGAGCGCCCGGCGGACACCCGCGGGTCGATCCGGGCGTGGACGGCGTCACCGAGCTGGTTGCCGGTGAAGACGAACACCGTGGTGAACAGCGCGATGCCCAGCAGCAACGGCACGTCCTGGCCCAGCGCCGCCGCCGTCGTCGCCGCGCCGAGGCCCGGGTAGGAGAACACCTGCTCGGCCAGGACGGAGCCGCCGAACAGCTCGCCGAGCGAGGCGAACTGCAGCAGGACCGCCGGCGCCGCGGCGTGCCGCACGACCCGGTGGACGACGATCCCGGTCGTCGACTCGCCCTGGGACCGGGCGAAGGCCACGGAGTCGCTGCCCAGCGCCTCGACGACCGCGTGCCGGGTGTGCAGGACGACCGGGGCGACGCCCACCACCGAGAGGGTCAGCGCCGGGAGCACGAGGTGGTGCAGGCGGTCGAGCAGCGTGACGTCCTCGGCCAGCACCCCCACCGGGACCGCGCAGCAGACCGGCGTCCAGCCCAGCGAGACCGAGAAGACGTACAGCAGGAGCAGCCCGACCCAGAAGGTCGGCGCCGAGGCCAGCGTGTAGGCCCACCAGCAGATCACCCGGTCGGCGAACCGGCCCCGGCGGACGCCGGCGACCACGCCGAGGGCGAAGCCGATGATCCCGGACAGCAGCCAGGCGAGCGCCATCAGCGCCAGGCTGGCGAGGAACCGCTCCCCGATGACCTCGGCGACCGGCTGGTTGAACGTCAGCGAGCGGCCGAGGTCGCCCTGCACGACGTTGCCCAGCCAGGCGGCGAAGCGTGCCAGAGGCGGCTCGTCCAGGCCCCAGCGCTCGGCGATCTGCGCGCGCTGCTCGGGGCCGATCGCGGCGACGTCCCCGCCGACGTAGGCGTCGACGGGGTCGACCGGCGAGTTCGCCATGAGGGCGAAGGTCGCCGTCGCCACGGCGGCCAGCAGCAGGACGAGCCGGAGCAGCCGGCCGCCGACGACCTGCAGGGCGGACCGCAGGCGGCTCAGCAGCTCCACTGCCAGCCCGTGATGCCGGCGGTGATCGGCCAGCCGTGCCCGTGCGGCTCGATCTGCGGGGTGCCGACGTCGAGGCACTCGTGGACGAGGTAGGTGTGGTCGAGGTTGACCAGCCACGCCCACGCCGCGTCGCCGGAGGGGCCGAAGCCGCCGCCCTCGCCGTCGTGCTGGGCGGCGCGCCACTCCCGGTTGGCGGTCTCCTCGTCGGTGGCCGCCATCGCCGCGTCGAGGTGTGCGTCGACGTCGGGGTCGGCGTAGAACCCGGGGTTCCAGTACTCCACGCCGGCCCGGGCCGAGGCGTGGAGGTTGTACATCTCCGTGGGGTCGTGGCTGCCCCAGCCGAAGAGGACCGCGTCGGCGTGCATGCGCCGCTCGATGACCTCCCAGCTCTCCCCGCGGGCGGTCACGTCGATGCCGATCGGCGCGAGCATGTCCACGACCGAGAGCGCCAGCCCCTGGCGCAGCGAGTCGCCGGCCGGGTAGAGCAGGTCGAACCCGGCGCGGACGCCGTTCCTCTCGCGGACGCCGTCGCCGTCGGTGTCGACCCAGCCGGCGCCCTCGAGCAACTCCTCGGCGCCGGCCGGGTCGGCGTCCTCGATCGCCGAGGCCGGCTCGTACCAGGGCAGTCCGTCTACGGGCCCGGTGGCGGGGGTGCCGTGGCCCTCGAGGACGCCGTCGACCAGGGCCTGCCGGTCGACGGCCAGGTTGACCGCCCGGCGCACCGCGAGGTCCGAGGTCACGTCGTCGCCCACCGGCCGGCCGTCGTCGGTGGTGGTGCCGGTGTCGGGCAGGTAGGGGAAGACGATCCCGCGGTTGTCGACCGACGGCACGGACACCAGCCGCATCCCGGGCGCCTGCGTGCCGGCGAGCTGCGCGGGGACGGCGGCCATGTCGACCTGCCCGGCGGAGGCGGCGGCCACCGAGGCGTCCTCGCCGGTGAACTGGAAGACGATCCGCTCGAACTGCGGTCGCTGGCCGTAGAAGTCCTCGTTGCGCTCGACGATCAGCTGCTGCCCCGGGTCCCACTGCAGCAGCCGGAAGGGGCCCGAGCCGATGGGGTCGCGCGCGTAGTCCGGGCCGTGGGCGTGCGCGGGCACGATGCCGAGGGACACCAGCCGGTTGACGAAGGTGCTCTGCGGCCGGACCAGCCGCAGCTCGACGGTGTCCTCGTCGACGACGACGGCCTCCTCGAGCGCGGTGACGTCGGTGAGGCCGCCGCTCCGGCTGGCCGTGGTGAAGGTGTAGGCGACGTCGTCCGGCGTCACCGGCTGCCCGTCGGTGAACACGGCGTCGGTGCGGATGTCGACGGTCCACACCAGACCGTCGTCGCTGACCGACCAGGCGGTGGCCAGCTCGGGGACGACGTCGAGATCGGCGTCGCGCGCCAGCAGGGTGGACTGGAACAGCGGGGAGCCGTAGCGCCCCCAGCCGAGCGTCGGGTCGAAGCCGTCGTCGGGCTCCCCGCCGATGGCCAGGCGCAGCTCGGTCGGCGGCTCCCCCGCGCCGGCACCGGCCGGGTCGGCGGCACCGCACGCCCCGAGGACGAGCACCGCGCCGGCCCCCACCGCCACCGACCGCAGCCCCCCGGTGCGCCGCTGTGCCATGTCCGCTCCCTCCGTCGACCAGCGCGAACCCTATTGCAAGGCGTTCGCGACAACGCCGGAGGGGCCGGCGCTCAGCGCAGCAGCGGCCCGGTGACCCGCGCCCGCCTCCCCGCCGCCGCGATCACGGGCGTCGCGCCGCGGACACGGGCGGGCACGCCGGGCCGGGCGGCGACACGGCCATGATCACGGCGGGGTGAGGGCAGGCGGGGTGACGGCGGAGGTTCAGCGGGCGGCGCCGAGGGCGTCGGCCAGCTGGTGGTGGGCGACCGCCTCGTCGTGCCGGCTCTGCCGCTCCAGGGTGCGGGCCAGGGCACGGCGGGCCCAGCTGTTGACCGGCGCGAGCTCCACCAGCCGGCCCAGCGCCTCCTCGGCGCGGGTCAGCTGGGCCGAGGCGAAGTAGCTGCGGGCCAGCAGCTCGAGCACGGCCTCGTTGGCCGGCTCGGCCTCGACGACCGGGACCAGGATCCGGGCGGCCTCGGTCGGCTGCCCCATCGAGAGGAACAGGTCGGCGCGCAGGTACTCGGAGTGCACATCCATCTCGAACGGCTGGGTCATGCCCAGGCAACACGCCGAGGTGGCGAACAATTTCGTGGCGCACGTCCTGAACGGTCGCATCCGGGGTATGGAGCCCGGAGGAAGGACGAGTGTCGTCCCGACCCCTGCGAGGAGACCGCCATGACCCTGCACCTCTCCCGCCCCCACCGGACGCAGCGACCCGGTGCCACAGCCCTCACCCCGGGGCAACGCGTCCCGGTCGTGCACCGGGTCGGTGCCCTGACCGTGGCCGCCGTCATCGCCGTCTTCGGGATCCTCGGCTTCCTCGACGGCCTGCCGTTCTTCTCCACCGAGGGCGGGCGCATCCTGGGGCTGAGCTCCAACGGCCTGCTCTCCACGATCTCGGTCGTCACCGCGGCGGTGCTGGTCTTCTCGGCCTTCCGCAGCCCCCGCACCGCCTCGACCGTGATGATCGTCGTCGGCTCGCTGTTCCTGCTCTCTGCGCTGGTCAACCTCGCCGTGCTGCGCACCGACTGGAACGTGCTGGCATTCCAGTGGCCCAACGTCATCTTCTCCGTGGTCGCCGGCCTGACCCTGCTGGTGCTGGGCGCCTACGGTCGGGTCAGCGGCAACCTGCCGGCCGACAGCCCCTACGCACGGCCGTCCGACGAGCCCGAGCCGACCGACGACTCGCCGTCGACGCCCCAGGAGTACGCGGCGGAGCAGGCGATGCGCGATGCCGAGGTCGCCGTCGTCCAGCACGTGGCGACCCCCGACCAGCAGCGCCGGGTGGCCGCGATGGCCGAGGTCCGCGGCCGCGGCGAGCGGCGCGAGGTCTGGATGTCGTTCGACCGCTGACGGCCGCCGGGCCGGCCGGGCGGGACCGCGCCGGCCCGGCTCGCAGCGGCCCCGCCCGGGCAGCCGACGTAGCCTCCCTGGCGTCATGAGCAGCCCGATGCGCGACCGCCCCGACGCCTGCCCCGGGGCGCTGCAGACCCACGCCGCCGCCGACGGCGCGCTGGCCCGCGTCCGGGTGCCGGGCGGGCTGCTCACCCCGGCGCAGCTGAGGGTGCTGGCCGGCGCGGCGCGGGACCTCGGGGACGGCGCCCTCGAGCTGACCAGCCGCGGCAACCTGCAGCTGCGCGGCCTCCCCGCGGGCGCCGGGGCCGAGCTGGGCGACCGGCTGGCCGCGGCCGGGCTGCTGCCCAGCGCGACGCACGAGCGGGTGCGCAACGTGCTGGCCAGCACGCTGTCGGGCCGCACCGCCGGCGGCATGCTGGACGTCACCCCGTGGGTCGCCGCGCTGGACGCCGGGCTGTGCGCCGAGCCGGCGCTGGCCGACCTGCCCGGCCGGTACCTGGCGACGCTCGACGACGGCCGCGGCGACGTCGCCGGTCTCGGCGAGGACGTCGGCGGCGTCGCGCTGGACCCCGGGACGGTGGCGCTCACCCTGGCCGGCGCCGACAGCGGGCTGCGGTGCGCGCCCGGCGACGCCGTCGCCCTGGTCCTCGCCGCGACCCGCGCGTTCCTGGACGAGCGCACCGCCCAGGGGAACACCGCCTGGCGACTGGCCGAGCTGGACGACGGGCCGGACCGAGTGACCCGCCGCGTGGAGACCTCCCTGCGACTTCCGCGCGGGGAGCGCTCCCCCGCGGGGGCCCCTGCGCGCGCGAGGTCCTCCGTCGGTGCGGGCGTGGTCCCCCAGCTCGACGGGCGCTCGGCTCTCGTCGCGGTGGTGCCGCTGGGCCGGCTGGCGGCGGAACAGGCCGACCTCCTGGCCGACCTCGCGCCGGCCGGGCTGCAGGTGACGCCCGGGCGGGCCGTCGCCGTCCCGGACCTGGCCGACGGGGCGGGGGCGGCCGCCGCGCTCACCGCCGCCGGCCTCGAGCTCGATGCGGGCAGCCCGTGGCTTCGGGTCACCGCCTGCGCCGGGCGGCCGGGGTGCGCCAGGTCGCTGGCCGACGTCCGCGCCGACGCCGCGCACGCCGTCGCCACCGGCACGCTCCCGGCGGGCGGCGCGCGGCAGCACTGGGCGGGGTGCGGACGCCGCTGCGGCCGGCCCCGCGGCGAGGTCGTCGACGTCGTCGCGACCGGCAGCGGCTACTCCGTCGGCTAGTCGTCCTGCCCCGGATCGGGGTGGCGGGCCCCGGCGGGGATCTCCGCCCCGTCCCCGACCCGCACCCGGCGGCCCAGCAGGGTGATGTCGCCGTCCCCGCCGACCGAGGCGCCCCGGCCGATCTCCACGGCGTCGTCGGCCACGGTGCGGGTCACCGTCGCACCGGCGCGCACCGTCACCCCGGGCAGGAGGACCGAGTCCACGACGGTCGCGCCGGACTCCACCACCACGCCCGGTGACAGCACCGACCCGCGGACGTCGCCCGAGACCCGGGTCCCGCCGGAGAGCAGGCTGTTCTCGATCCGCCCGTCGTCGAGCACCCGCGCCGCGCTGCGCCGGCCGCCGCGGGTGCCCACCGGCCAGGAGGGCCCGTCGAGGTCGATCGGCGGGTGCTCGGTCAGGAAGTCCTGGTGCGCCTCCCAGTAGGCGGTCACGGTGCCGACGTCGCGCCAGTACCCGGCCAGCGGGAAGGCGCGGGCGGCGCCGTCGCGGGTCTGGGCCGGGAGCAGGTGCGTCCCGAGGTCCTCCAGCCCGTCCTCGCCCACCTCGCCGGCGAGCGCCTCGAGGCGGTCGAGGGTCTCCCGCGGGCTGAACACGAACACCTCGTTGGTCGCCGTCGTCGTCGCCGGCTCGTCGGGCTTGTAGGCGTAATCCTCCACCTTCCCGCCCTCCCCCACCCGGACGACGCCGTAGCGGGTGGCGTCGTCGGCGGAGACCTCCGTGGTGACCATGGTGACCTCGGCGCCCGAGCCGAGGTGGGCGTCGACGACCTCCCGGTAGTCCAGGGTGTAGACGGCGTCGGAGCTGACGACGACCAGCGCGTCGGGGTCGAACCCGCGGACGAGCTCGGCCTGCCGCCACAGCCCGTCGGCGGTGCCCTCGGTCCAGCCGCCCCGCTCGCTGCCCTGGAACGGCGGCAGCACCATCAGCCCGCCGGTGGTGCGGTCCAGGTCCCACGGCCGGCCGTTGGCCAGGTGCTCCGACAGCGACTGCGGCTGGTACTGCACCGACACCCACACGTCGGCGATGGCCGAGTGCTGGCAGTTCGACAGCGGGAAGTCCACGAGCCGGTAGACCCCGGCGAAGGGGACGGCGGGCTTGGCCCGGGTCTCGGTGAGCAGTTCCAGCCGGTTGCCCTTGCCGCCGGCGAGGACGAGGACGAGGACCCTGGGCAGCGCCATGGGCCCGCCCTACCCCCGTCCGCCGGGCTCCCGAACCCGACGCCCGGCGAGCCGCGACGTAGCCTCCTGGCCGATGTACGCCTACGAGAAGGACGGCGCCGAGATCTACCGGCAGTCGTTCGCCACCATCCGCGCCGAGGCCGACCTGGCGGGGCTGCCCGAGGACGTCTCGCGGGTCGTCGTGCGGATGATCCACGCCTGCGGGCAGGTCGACCTGGTGGCCGACGTCGCCTTCTCCCCCGCCGTCGTGTCCCGGGCCCGCGCGGCGCTGGACGCCGGCGCGCCCGTGCTCTGCGACGCGACGATGGTGGCCTCCGGCGTCACCCGCCGGCGGCTGCCGGCCGACAACGACGTCGTGTGCACCCTGGACGACCCGCGGGTGCCCGCGCTCGCCGCCGCTCTCGGCACCACCCGCAGCGCCGCGGCGCTGGAGCTGTGGCGCGACCGGCTCGCCGGCGCGGTCGTGGCCATCGGCAACGCCCCCACCGCGCTGTTCCACCTGCTCGAGATGCTGGAGTCCGGTGCGCCGCGCCCGGCCGCCGTCCTGGGCATCCCGGTCGGCTTCATCGGCGCCGCCGAGTCCAAGGAGGCCCTGGCCGTCACGGACCTGGAGCACCTGGTGGTGCGCGGACGGCGCGGCGGCAGCGCCATGACCGCGGCGGCCGTGAACGCGATCGCGAGCGACGCGGAATGAGCGCCGACCACCGGAGTGGCCACGTCGGCGGAACCGGGCGGCTGTACGGGGTGGGGCTGGGGCCCGGCGACCCCGAGCTGGTGACCGTCAAGGCCGCCCGGCTGATCGGCGCGGCCGACGTCGTCGCGTTCCACGCCGCGCAGCACGGCCGCTCGGTGGCCCGGGCACTGGCCGCGCCGTACCTGCGCGAGGGCCAGGTCGAGGAGCTGCTGGTCTACCCCGTCACCACCGAGGCCACCGACCACCCCGGCGGCTACCAGGGCGCGATCGACGAGTTCTACGAGGCCGCCGCCGCCCGGCTCGCCGCCCACCTGGACGCCGGGCGCGACGTCGTCGTCCTCGCCGAGGGCGACCCGTTCTTCTACGGCTCCTACATGCACATGCACAAGCGGCTGGCGCACCGGTACCCCACCGAGGTCGTGCCGGGCGTCACGAGCGTCAGCGGCGCCGCCGCGGTCGTCGGCCGTCCGCTGGTCGAGCGCGACGAGGTGCTCACCGTGCTGCCCGGCACGCTGCCCACCGAGGAGCTCGCCGAGTGGCTGGCCACCACCGACTCGGCCGCGGTCATGAAGCTCGGCCGCACCTTCCCCCGGGTGCGCGACGCCTTCGAGGCGGCCGGGGTGCTCGACCGGGCGCTCTACGTGGAGCGGGCCACCACGCAGCGGCAGCGGACGATGCCGCTGGCCGACGTCGACCCGGCGACGGTGCCCTACTTCTCCCTCGCCCTGCTGCCCAGCCCGCTGACCGGGCAGGGGCCGGGTCCCGAGCAGCACGACGAGGACCGGGCGCGCACCGGTGAGGTCGTCGTCGTCGGCCTCGGTCCCGGGCAGCGGTCGTGGACGACGCCCGAGGCGTCGGCGGCCCTCGCCGCCGCCGACGACCTGGTCGGCTACGGCCCCTACCTGGACCGGGTCGAGGTCAACCCCCGGCAGACCCGCCACCCCAGCGACAACCGGGTGGAGGCCGAGCGGGCCGCGCACGCGCTCGAGCTGGCCCGCACCGGCCGGCGGATCGCGGTCGTCTCCAGCGGCGACCCCGGCGTCTTCGCCATGGCCGCCGCGGTGCTCGAGGTCGCCGACCGCCCGGAGTACGCGGGGATCGCCGTCCGGGTGCTGCCGGGGCTGACCGCCGCGCAGGCCGTCGCCTCGCGGGTGGGCGCGCCGCTGGGCCACGACTTCGCGGTCATCAGCCTGTCCGACGTCCTCAAGCCGTGGGACGTCGTCCTCGACCGGCTGCGGCACGCGGCGCAGGCCGACCTCGTGCTGGCGCTGTACAACCCCCGGTCCAAGGCGCGGCCGCACCAGCTCGGCGAGGCGCAGAAGACGCTGCTGGAGGTCCGGGACGCCGACACCGTCGTGGTCGTGGGCCGCGACGTCGGCGGGCCGGCCGAGGAGGTGCGGGTGACGACGCTCGGCGGGCTGGACCCCGAGACGGTCGACATGCGCTGCCTGGTGCTCGTCGGCTCCTCGCGCACCCGCGTCGGCCCGGGCGGCGCCGTCTACACCCCGCGCACCTACTGAGGCCGGTCGTCCTCCACCCACGAGGAACCGGCGGGACCGGGCCTGCGCGGGCACCATGGGGGCGTGCCGGAAGGAGACAGCGTCTGGAAGGCCGCCCGGAGGATGCGCGGTCACCTCGTCGGCCGCACCGTCGTGCGCAGCGACTTCCGCGTCCCGCAGCTCGCGACGGCCGACCTCGGGGGCCGCCGCATCACCGCGTTCGACTCCTACGGCAAGCACATGCTCACCCGCTTCAGCGGCGGGCTGACGCTGCACACCCACTTCCTGATGGACGGCGCCTGGCAGGTGGTCGGCCCGGGCAAGCGGCTGCCGCGCACCTTCGACGACGAGATCCGGCTCGTCCTCGAGACCGACGGCCCGACCGCGTACGCGCTGCGCATGCAGGTGCTCGAACTGGTCGAGACCGCCCGCGAGGACGAGGTCATCGGTCACCTCGGGCCGGACCTGCTCGGACCCTCCTGGGACGAGGACGCGGCCGTCGACCGCCTGCTACGCGATCCCGAGGCGCCGCTCGTCGAGGCGCTGCTGGACCAGCGGAACCTCGCCGGCATCGGCAACCTCTGGGCCGTCGAGACCTGCTTCCTGCGCGGCCACTCGCCCTGGACGCCGGTGCGCGACGTCGACCTGCGCGCCACGGTCCGCCTGGCCCGCCGGATGATGCAGCACTC
Source organism: Trujillonella humicola (assembly GCF_046233715.1). NCBI lineage: Bacteria > Bacillati > Actinomycetota > Actinomycetes > Geodermatophilales > Geodermatophilaceae > Trujillonella > Trujillonella humicola. Next base: position 40,727 of record NZ_JBJNRJ010000030.1, read on the forward strand.
GCTCGACCACCCCGGCCAGGTCACCACCGGCAACACCCGCCGCGGCGAGACCCACTGGGTGTACGGCAGGGCCGAGCGGCCGTGCCGCCGGTGCGGCACGCCGGTCGCCTTCCGGGACTCGGTGCCCGGCGCGCCCTGGTCCCGCGAGACCTGGTGGTGCCCGCACTGCCAGCCCGGGCCCTTCCCGTCGCTGGCCGAACGACCGACCCGACCGGGGTTCCGGCGCGGCGTCGACGAGGAGTCGTTCGGCTCCCGCGGCCGGCGGCTGCGCGGCGCGCCCGGGTACGCGCGCGGCCCCCGCAGATGACCGTCCGGACGTCGTCGTCAGGAGGTTCCGGCGGGCTCCTGCAGCAAGGCGGCCGTCGCGACCCGGTACGGGACCTCCACCGCTACGACGCAGCGCGGGGCTCGTCGCTGCGCGCGCCCAGCTCGCCGACGGGGCCGGACACCCGCCGCGTCCCCTTCTCGGAGACGTACGCGATCTCGAAGCCCACGGTCGCCTCCGGGTCCACCCGCGGGTCGACCGACAGCCCCTTGTCGCCGTCGCTGAGGATGAACCAGAAGTCGGTCTGCACGCGGTCCGGCGTCACGTCGAGGACGGCGAAGCCGTGCCCGACGCCGTCCAGGTACCGCACCCACGGGTTGAGGGCCTGCCCGGCGGCGATGGCGTCGGTCGCGGCCTGCACCGACCCGAGGACCTCCTTGAACCCGTCGCTGGTCACCGACGGGCAGACGAACTCGACGCCCACGCTGTTGCCGTCCGAGGGGTAGGCGGCGAGGTCCCGCGGCAGGTCGTTGGCCCACGACGAGTGGATGTCGCCGGTGAGGACCACGGGGTCGGTCGCACCGCTGGCCGCCATCGCGTCCAGCAGCGTGCGCTGGTCGGCCTGGTAGCCGTCCCACTGGTCGGTGCTGAACACCGTGCCGGGCGCGAACGGCGAGAACACCCGGGCGAACACCGTCTGGTTGCCCACCAGGTGCCAGGCGGTCCGGCCCTCGACGAGCCCGCTGGTGAGCCAGGTCATCTGCTCCGGCTCGGGGAGGTGCCGGGCCGGGTCGGCCAGCGCCGGGTTCGGCCCGCCGTCCACCGCCGCGGGTTCCTGCCGGCTGCGGTTCTGCCGCGTCTCGACGACCGACAGCTCGGCGAGGTCCCCGAACCGGAACCGGCGGAAGAACTGGGTGCCCTGGTGCGCCTCGGGCTGCCAGTCGGCCGGCTCGCGGATCGGCATCCACTCGAGGTAGGCCTGGTAGGCGGCCTCCCGGCGGGCGAGGTAGTCACCCTCGGCGCGGGTTCCCTGCGGGGAACCTGGGGCGGTGTCGTCGGTGTCCGGGTCGTCCTCGGGTTCGTGGTTCTCCGCGCCGGCGGCGTGGCTGTCGTTGGTGACCTCGTGGTCGTCGAGGATCGTGATCCACGGGAACCGCGCGTGCGCCGCCTGCAGGTCGGGGTCGGTCTTGTAGAACGCGTGGCGCACCCGGTAGTCCTCGAGGGAGAGCGTCTCGCCCGGCGGCTGGACGTCACGCACACCGACGAGCTCGGGCGGGCCGTACCGCTCCCCGTCCCCGGGGACGCCGGCCTCCGCCGGGCCGTTGCCGTACTCGTAGACGTAGTCGCCGAGGTGCAGGACGACGTCCAGGTCGTCGCGCGCGGCGATGCCCCGGTAGGCGGTGAACCACCCGCCCGCGTAGTTGCTGCACGAGACGAACGCCAGCCGCAGCGCGTGCGTCGTCCCGGGTTCGTCCGGGGCCGTCTGGGTGCGGCCGACCGGCGACGTCGCCCCCTCGTGGCGGAACCGGTAGAAGTACCGGGTGTAGGTCTCCAGACCCCCGACGACCACCTTGACCGTGTGGTCCCGGAACGCGTCGGTGCGCGCGCTGCCCGAGGTGACGATCCGGGTGAACTCCTCGTCGGCGGCGACCTCCCACTCGACGGACACCGCCGGCCCGCGGCCGCTGCCCGGCGTGGCCTCCGGGGTGGGCGTGACCCGCGTCCACAGCAGCAGCTCCGTGGCGGTCGGGTCGCCGCTGGCCACGCCGAAGGCGAAGGCGTCCGACCGGGCCGCCCGGTGCACCTCCTCGCGGGCGTCGCCGGACGTGCAGCCACCGAGCACGGTCACGGCAGCAGCGGCCAGGCCGCCCTGCAGGACCGCGCGCCGGGTGAGCGGTGTGCGCCTGAGGTCCGGCATGCCGCCGAGCATCTCGCAGGCCGGTGTCCCGGAGATGGCCGTTCGGCACCCGCTGCCTGACACGCCCGGGGCGGGAATGCGCGGGGGATCGTTGCCCTTGCGAAGGGTCGTGCCCTCCCCGACGCTCGCGCGGACCCCCGCGTTCTGGTCCGTGACCGCCATGCTCCTGCTGGCGCTCATGGCGTCCGGGGTGCCCACGCCGCTGTTCCGCGTCTACCAGGAGCGCTTCGACTTCAGCTCCGGCGTCCTCACCGTCGTCTTCGCGGTCTACGCCTTCGCACTGCTCGTGGCGCTGCTGGTCGTGGGTGGGCTGTCCGACCACGTCGGGCGGCGTCCGGTCCTGGTCACCGGTCTGCTGCTCATGGCCGGGTCGATGGTGCTGTTCCTGGCGGCCGACGGGGTCGGCTGGCTGATCGCCGCCCGGGTCCTGCAGGGGCTCGCGATGGGGTCGCTCACCGGCACGCTGGGCGCGGCGCTGCTCGACACCCAGCACGCCGAGCGCCCGCTGGGCCCGGTGATCAACAGCGCCTCGCCCGGCGTCGGGCTGTCCCTGGGCGCGGTCCTGTCCGGCGTGGTGCTGGAGTTCGTGCCCTCCCCCACCACCTGGGTCTTCGGAGTGCTCACCGTCGCGCTGCTGCTGGCCGCCGCGGCCGTGCTCGTGCTGCCCGAGACGTCTCCGCAGCGGCCGGGGGCGCGGGCGTCGCTGCGCCCGCGGGTGCGGGTGCCCGGACCGCAGCGCCCGGTGTTCCTCGCGGCGCTGCCGGTGGTCGTCGCCGGCTGGTCGCTCGGCGCGCTGTACCAGTCCCTGGGCCCGTCGATGGTGGACACGGTGTTCGGCATCGACGACCACCTGGTCGGCGCGCTGCTCGTGCTGGCGGTGCAGGGCTCCTCGGGGGTCTCCGCCGTCCTCGCCCGCGGCCTGGCCGCCGAGCGGGCCATGCTCGCCGGGTCCCTCGTGCTGGCCGCGGGGGTGACCGGCACGGTCGTGGCGATGACGACCGCCGCCGTGCCGGTCCTCTTCGCCTCGGCCGTTGTCGCGGGCACCGGCATGGGCATGGTCTTCCTCGGGGCGATCGCCAGCGTCACCGCGGGCGTCCCCGCCGGCGAGCGCGCGGGGTTGATGTCGGCGCTGTTCGTCGTCGGCTACCTGAGCTTCAGCCTGCCCACCATCGTCGCCGGGTTCGCCGCGTCGGTCTGGTCGCTGGAGGCGGTGGCCGTCGTCTACTCCTGCCTGCTGGTCGTGCTGGCGCTGTCCGCCGTCGCCGCGATCGTGCTGCGCCGGCGGGGAGCCGGCCGCGCGGCGGCCGAGGCCGAGCCCGCGCAGCCGGTCGCCGCCTGAGCCTCAGCGCCCCGGGTAGGGCGAGGCCCTGAGCGCCCGCGCCAGGTGCGCGGCGTTCTCCGCCAGCGTCGTCGTGGTCGAGGCGACGGCCTCCGGGGTCTCCTCGAGGTCGAGGTAGTCCCGGCCGCCCATGGCCTCGTCGTTCCAGTAGGTCCCGCCCTGGGCCGGGATCGTGAAGCCGATGTCGTTGAGCCCCTGCATGAGGTCGGCGGTGATCTTGTGCGCGCCGTCCTCGTTGCCGACGACGGCGGTCACGGCGACCTTGCCGGTGACCAGCGGGCGCCCCGAGTCGTCGGTCTCGGACAGCTCGCCGTCCAGCCGCTCCAGCACGCGCTGGGCGACGCTGCTCATGTGCCCGACCCAGGTCGGCGTCGCCACGACCAGGATGTCGGCGGCCATCATCCGCTCGCGGATCGCCGGCCAGGCGTCGCCCTCGCCCATGTCGACCTCGACCCCGGGCTTCACGTCGTGGTCGACTACGCGGACGACGTCGCCGCTCACCCCGTGCCCGGCCAGGGCGTCGAGCACCTCGCGGGCCATCTTCTCGCTGCTGGAGGGCTTCGGGGACGGCGAGAGGGTGCAGACGAGGGCCAGTGCGGACAGGGTGGGCGCGGTCTCGGTCATGCACCGGCTCGTGCCCCGGTCGGTTGCGCGCTACACGTTGGCGAGCAGCGCCGCGGCCGCCACGCGCACCGAGGCCCGGCTGCCCGGGGTCGAGCCGACCAGGGTGCCGTCGAGGTCGAACAGCACCAGCCGCCCGGTCAGGGCCGGTGCACCGAGTCGAGGAAGCCCTGCACCCGCCGGCGCAGCTCCGCCGTCCGCTGCGCGGCGACCTCCTCGGGATCCCGGTCGGCCAGCCACGGCGGGATCTCGGTCCGGGCCCGCAGCGCGCACTGCAGGTCGGCGCAGATGTAGGTGCCGACCGTGTTGCCGTTGCGGCCGGCCTCGCCCACCCGGCGGGCGGTGAACAGCGAGACGGCGTCGCCGGTCTGCGCGGTCTGGCACAGCAGGCACATGGCCGCCGTCCGGCCCGACATGCGCGTGTCGGCGGCGCGCAGCGCGACGCCGACCGGCTTCCCGTCCCGGGGGACGACGAGGTAGCCGCGCAGGGGCGCCTTCGGGTCGCGCCAGCCCAGCACCTCGAGCTCCTCCCAGGGGAGCGCCTCGAGGTCGCGCGGGAGGGTGGCGGCGGTGGCCTCGCCCTTGGAGCAGTTGACGAACGACCGGCGCACCTGCTGCTCGGTCAGGGGTTCCACGGGTGCTGCGCTCCTGTCGGTGGTGCTCGATCTGCCGCCGGTCAGTCTCCCCCGGCGCGCGAGCGCTTTTCCGCGACCCAGGCCAGCGCCTGCTCGATCGTCGCGGCCAGGGGCACGCCGGCGGGCAGCGGCGGGCGGTCGACCAGCACCACCGGGATGCCCAGCTCCCGGGCCGCGGTGAGCTTCGCCGCGGTCATCGGCCCGCCGCTGTCCTTGGTGACGACGACGTCGACGGCGTGCTGCCGCATCAGCGCCGTCTCCTCCGCCACGGTGAACGGCCCGCGGGCGAGGACGACGGTGGTGCGCGACGGCAGCGGCGGCTCGGGGGGATCGACCGAGCGCACCAGCACCGCGCCGGTCAGGCCCGCGAAGGCGGCGAGCCCCTGCCTTCCGGTGGTGACGAAGACCGACGCCGCGTCCCGGACCGCCTCCGCCGCCTCCTCGAGCGAGGCCACCCGGCGCCAGTCGTCGCCCGGGCCGGCCGACCAGCCGGGCCGCTGCAGCCGCAGCAGCGGCGTGCCGGTGGCCGCGGCGGCCGCGGCGGCGTTGGCCGTCATGCCGGCGGCGAACGGGTGGGTGGCGTCGACCACGACGTCGACCTCGGCGAGCGCCTGCGCCAGCCCCTCCACGCCGCCGAACCCCCCGATCCGCACCCGGCCTGGCGGCAGCACCGGGTCGGCCACCCGGCCGGCCAGCGAGCTGAGCACGTCGTCGCCGCGCTCCACCAGGGCCGTGGCCAGCCGGCGTGCCTCGCCGGTGCCGCCCAGCACGAGCACGCGCCGGGTCACGGGCGCCGCCCGTGCATGCTGGTGCCGTGAGCGGGGAGGGCGGCGGGCTGCGGCACGGCTGGACGACGGGCGCGTGCGCCACCGCGGCGGCCGCCGCCGCCTACACCGCGCTGCTGACCGGGGAGTTCCCCGACCCGGTGACGATCGACCTGCCCCACGACCGGCACCCGGCGTTCGCGCTGGCGCGGGAGGAGCTCGTGCCCGGCGCCGAGGCCACCGTCGGCGTCGTCAAGGACGCCGGCGACGACCCCGACGTCACCCACGGCGCGCTGGTGTCCTCCCGCGTGCTGCCCGGCGCGCCCGGGACGGGGGTGACCTTCCGCGCCGGCGCCGGCGTGGGCACGGTGACCAAGCCCGGGCTGCCGCTGGCGGTCGGCGAGCCCGCGATCAACCCGATGCCGCGGCGGTTCATCAGCGACCACGTCGCCGCGGTCGCGGCGCGGCACGGCGGCACCGGGGACGTGGTCGTCGAGGTGTCGGTGGAGCGCGGCGAGGAGCTCGCCCGGAAGACGTGGAACCCGCGGCTGGGCATCCTCGGCGGGCTGTCGATCCTCGGCACGACCGGCGTCGTCGTCCCCTACTCGTGCGCGTCGTGGATCGACTCGATCCGCCGCGGGATCGACGTCGCCCGCGCCGCCGGGCGCACCCACGTGGCCGGGTGCACCGGGTCGACCAGCGAGCGGGTCGCCCAGCAGCTGCACGGCCTGCCCGAGGACGCGCTGCTGGACATGGGCGACTTCGCCGGCGCGGTGCTCAAGTACCTGCGCCGGCACCCGGTGCCGCGCCTGACCGTGGCCGGCGGCATCGGCAAGCTCGCCAAGCTGGCCGAGGGGCACCTGGACCTGCACTCGGCCCGCTCGCAGGTGTCGTTCGAGGCGCTGGCGGCGCTGGTGCGCGACGCCGGGGGCGCACCGGCGCTCATCGAGCGGGTGCGTGCGGCCAACACGGCGCTGGACGCGCTGCAGCAGTGCTCGGCGGCCGGGCTGCCGCTGGGTGACCTCGTGGCCGCCGGGGCGCGGGCGACCGCGCTCGGCGTGCTGGCCGGGGCGCCGGTCGAGGTCGACGTCGTGGTGATCGACCGCGCCGGCACGATCGTCGGCCGCGCCTGAGCGGAGTGTGAGAGCGCAGGAAACCTGCGCTGTCGCACTCCGCATCACCGGGCACGCGTCGTCGAGTAGAGGTGGCTGTCGGGGAACTGCTCGGCGGCCAGGGCGGGGCCGACGACCACGACCGCCGTCCGCCGGATGCCGGCCCGCGCCACCTGCCCCGCGATGTCGTCGAGGGTGCCGCGCAGCACCACCTCGTCGTCCCGGCTGGCGTAGGCGACGACCGCGGCCGGGCAGCCGCCGCCGTAGTGCTCCGCCAGCTCGGGAGCCAGCTCGTCGAGCCGCTGCACCGCCAGGTGCAGCACCAGCGTGGCGCCGGTCGCCGCGTAGGCCGCCAGCGTCTCCCCCGGCGGCATGGGGGTGGAGCGGGCCGACGTGCGGGTGAGGACGACGGTCTGCGCCACCCCCGGCACGGTGAGCTCGCGCTTGAGGCTGGCGGCGGCCGCGGCGAAGGCGGGCACGCCGGGCACCACCTCGTAGGGCACGCCCGCGGCGTCGAGCCGGCGCATCTGCTCGGCCATCGCGCTGTACACCGACGGGTCGCCGGAGTGCAGCCGGGCGACGTCGAGCCCCGCCTCGTGCGCGGCGACCAGCTCGGCGGTGATCCGGTCGAGGTCCAGGTCGGCGGTGTCGACCAGCCGGGCGCCGGCCGGTGCGGTGGCCAGCAGCTCCCGCGGCACCAGGGCACCGGCGTAGAGGCAGACGGGGGCCGACGCGATCAGCCGGGCCGCCCGCAGGGTCACCAGGTCGGCCGCGCCCGGCCCCGCCCCGATGAAGAAGACCGTCACCGGGCACCCCCCACCCCGTTGATCATCGCCGGGTGGCTGCCCTCCCCCGGCGTGTCGGCGACCACCTGCCGATGATCGACACCGCACACGACCGTCACCGGGTGACCGACCAGATGGTCACCGGCATCGCCGCCCGCCAGCCGGTGAAGGAGCCGACCGGCTCGGCGCGCTGCACCGCGACGCGCACCAGCTCGCCGCCGACGCGGGCGTGCCAGGAGGCCAGCACCGCCTCGCTCTCCACCGTCACCGCGTTGGCCACCAGCCGGCCGCCGGGCGGCAGCGCGTCCCAGCAGGTCTCCAGCAGCAGCGGGGTGGTCAGCCCGCCGCCGACGAAGACGGCGTCCGGGGCACCCAGCCGGCCCAGCACCTCGGGGGCCGAGCCGCGGACCACCCGCAGGTAGGGCACGCCGAGGCGGGCGGCGTTGCGGGCGATGCGGGCGGCGCGCTCCTCGTCGGCCTCCACCGCGACCGCACGGCAGGTCGGGTGCGCGCGCATCCACTCGATGCCGATGGAGCCCGAGCCCGCACCCACGTCCCACAGCAGCTGGCCGGGGACGGCGGCCAGCCGCGACAACGTGATCGCGCGGACCTCGGACTTGGTGAGCTGGCCGTCGGACTCGTACGCCCCGTCGGGCAGGCCCGGGGTGGTCGGCAGCGGCATCGTCCCGCGCTCGGCCCGGCACTCGACGGCGGTGACCACCAGCGCCGGCGCCGGCTGCGACCAGGTGGCCGCCGTCCCCGAGCGCACCGTCTCCTCCGGGCCGCCGAGCCCGGCGAGCACGGTGATCGTGCTCAGCCCGTAGCCGCGGTCGGACAGCAACCGCGCCACGTGCGCGGGCGTCCCGCCGTCGGAGCCGAGCACCAGCAGCCGGGCGCCGGGCTGCACGTGCGGGTGCAGCAGCTCGATCGGCCGGCCGACCAGGCTGACCACGCAGGTGTCCTCGACCGCCCAGCCCATGCGGGCGCAGGCCAGCGACACCGACGACGGCGCGGGCAGCACCCGCACCCGGTCCGCGCCGAGCAGCCGGGTGAGCGTGGTGCCGATGCCCGACAGCATCGGGTCACCGCTGGCCAGGACGACGACGGCCCGGCCGGCGTGCTGCTCGACCAGCCCGGGCAGGGCCTCGGTGAGCGGCGAGGGCCACGGCACGCGCTCGGCCGGAACCGACTCCGGCACGAGCGACAGCTGCCGGGAGCTGCCCATCAGCACCTCGGCGCGCTCGATCTCCGCCCGGGAGGTGGGCGCCAGCCCGTCCCAGCCGTCGGCGCCGATCCCGACGACGACGATCGGCGTCCCGTCGACCTGGCTCGCCGTCACGACGCCGTCCCCTCGCGGGACTCGGCGAGCAGCCGGTCGCGCAGGTCCTCCGGCAGCCGGTCGACGTACACGGTGCCGTCGAGGTGGTCGACCTCGTGCTGCAGGCAGCGGGCGGCCATGCCGGTCGCCTCGATGGTCACCGGGACGCCGGCGGCGTCCACCCCGTCCACCCGCGCCCGGAACGCCCGGGGCAGCTCAGCGTACGGGCCGGGAACCGACAGGCAGCCCTCCTCGGTGACCTCGTCGGCCGGCTCGTCGCCGACCGGCTCGACGACCGTGAGCACCGGGTTCACCACGTAGCCGACGACGTCGTCGCCCTCGGCGTCCGGGCAGTCGATGACGAAGACCCGCGCGTCGACGCCGATCTGGTTGGCCGCCAGGCCGACGCCGTCGGCGGCCTCCATGCTGGCGAACATGTCCAGCACCAGGCGGCGCAGCTCCCGGCCGAACTCGGTGACCGGCGCGCACGGCCGGTGCAGCACGGGGTTGCTCCCGTAGGTGACGATCGGCCGGGCGACGCCGTCGTAACGGCCGGGCAGGCGCATGCGGCGATCCTAGGGACGGCGGTTGGCACGATGGTCGCCGTGCTGAGCAGCGGAGGCCGCGACCGGGACCAGGACCGGGACATGGCGACGGCGGCCGGGCTGGCGCTGGGGGCGGCCGCCGACCTGCTGCTGGCCGACCCCCGCCGGTGGCACCCGGTGGCCGGGTTCGGGACGGCGGCCTCGGCGCTGGAGCGGGTGGCCTGGCGGGACTCCCGCGCGGCCGGCGCCGGGTACGCGGCGGCGCTGACCGGCGGAGCCGGCGCCCTGGGGGTGGCCCTGCACCGGCTGACCCGAGGCCGGCCGACCGCCCGCGTGCTCGCCACGGCCGCGGTCACCTGGGCCGCGCTCGGCGGGACGTCGCTCGGCCGGGCCGCCCGCGACATGTACGTCGCGCTCGGCACCGCGGACCTCGCCGCCGCCCGCGCACAGCTGCCCGCGCTGGCCGGCCGCGACCCCTCGGCCCTGGACGCCGGGGAGCTCGCCCGCGCCACCGTCGAGTCGGTCGCGGAGAACACGTCGGACGCCGCGGTCGCGCCGTTGTTCTGGGGTGCGGTCGCCGGGCTGCCTGGCCTGTGCGCCTACCGCGCGGTGAACACCCTCGACGCGATGGTGGGGTACCGGTCGCCGCGGTACGCGCGGTTCGGCTGGGCGGCCGCGCGCGCGGACGACGTCGCCAACTGGGTGCCGGCCCGGCTGACGGCAGCCCTCACCGTGGCGACGGCCCCGGCGGCGGGCGGCTCGGCGGCCGGCGCGCTGCGCACCTGGCTGCGCGACGGAGCTGCCCACCCCAGCCCGAACTCCGGCCGCTGCGAGGCCGCCCTGGCCGGCGCGCTGGGGCTCCGGCTGGGCGGGCGCAACGTCTACGGCAGCCGGGTCGAGGAGCGTCCGCACCTCGGCGACGGGCGACCGCCGCTGCCCGCCGACGTCCCGCGGGCGGTGCGGCTGTCGCGGGCGGTGTGGACCGCCGCCGCCGCTCTCGCGGTGCTCGCCCGCCTCCGCCGGTGATCTCCCGGCGCCGTCGAGTGCGGAGGGTCCGCCGACACCCTCGACGTCACCGCGCCTCGGCGAGTTCCTTGACCTTGGCCAGCGCCCGGTCCCAGGCCACGACCATGTCCTCGTAGTACTGGCCCTCCATCGGCGCGGAGATCGCCAGATGCGTCCTGCCGCCGGCCCCGGTCAGGCGGTAGGTCTCGCGCGTCCCGGCGTACCGGCGCGCTGCGTGGCTGTCCCGGTCGTCACGCCCGTCGCCCACGACCCCCTCGTACTCCACGTCGACGACCTCCGGACGCCGGGCGGTGACGACCCGGCCGAGCAAGCCGGTCCCGTCAGGGCCGAGGAAGCGGACGGGGCTGCCCTCTCGCCAGTCCGTCTCGGCATACGAGCCCGCCATGAACTCCGCCGCCCACTCGCGATAGGTGGCGTCTTCCAGGAGCACGGCCCACACCCGTTCCTTTGCCGCGTCGATGTCGATGGTCTGCTCGATGGTGCGGATGTCCATGGTGCCTCCCGCTCTCCGGTCCGGTGCAGGTACGACTCCCCGGCGCACGCAGGCTCATCGGTGGCGTCGGCCAGGTCCGACATCGAGGCGAGACAGAGGGCGGGGGATCGTCCTCGTCGAGCTCGACGAGGACGGGATGCCCCGGGTCGCCCTGCCGATCCACACGCTGCACCTGCACTCGGGAGTGCCCGCGGCCGCGTCAGCCGCATGTGACGCGCCGCCCTGACCTCGCCGCGCGTCGACTGCGCCCACGCCATCGAAGCGGCGTGCGAAGGAAGCCGCCGGAGCTGTTCGTGCGACGCCGCCTATGGGCACGGACCCCGGCGCTGCGCCTGAGCCTGAATCCACCGGCCTGCAGGGGGAGCAGGCGGGAGGTATTGGAAGAGGGTGCTTCTGACCTGCACGATCTCGGTTACCACGCCCAGATCGCCACATCAGTCAGGAGCACCCTCTTGGTGCGAGCTTCGCAGACGTTGGACCGGGTGGCTATCACCGCCGATGAGGATTCGCTGATCGCTGACGCGGGGCTGTTGCTGCCGGCGACGCTGGCATCGCGGCTGGGGCTGGCGGAGCTGTTCGACGAGCGGATCACCGCCGGGGCCCATCCGGGGGACAAGTGCCTGACGGTGATCTCCTCGGCGCTGGCCGGCGGGGACTGTGGTTCCCCCGAGATCGTGGAGGGCTTCCCTATGCCGCTGCTCGGTCGAGCGCGGTCGTCTCGTAGGTGATTGGTGACAGGTTCCCGGCGGCAC
>NZ_JBJNRJ010000031.1:0-51828 GCF_046233715.1 Trujillonella humicola
TCCGCAAGGCCGTCGAGCTCCGAGACCGGCACTGCGTGTTCGCCGGCTGCGAGGCCCCCGCCTGGTTCTGCGACGTGCACCACCTCCTGGAGTGGGCCCTCGGCGGGGAGACCTCCCTGGAGAACTCGGCGCTGCTGTGCGAACGGCACCACACCAAGGTCCACCACGGCTACCGCATCGAACGCGACGACACCGCACCACCCGGCCGGCGCTGGCGCACCTACCGCCCCGACGGCACCCAGATCCTCATCCACCCACCCCTGCGCGTCTGAGGCCCACCCGCTTCGCCACCCCCGCGACCGGACCCCGGCCGCTGGGCAGAGGCGCGCGCCCGCCTCGAGATCGGGCACGGGGTCTCACCCGCAGGGGTGAGACAGGGTCAAGGCCACCCGCGCGCGGGCCGTTTCCCCCCGGGTGAGCAGCGCAGCGAGGACCAGGCGTCGACCGGGACGGATGACCCGATGGGCCGTCCGCGGAGCAGGTACGGGCATCGCCGCCCTCCTCTCGATCGGGCTGGCCCCGGGCATCGCCACGGCGGCTCCCACCGACGCCGACGTCGCTGCGGCGGAGGCCGAGCGCGACGCCGCTGCCGCCCAGGTCGGACAGCTGACCGCCCAGCTCGCCGCCGCCGAGGCCGCCGCCGCCCAGGCGAGCCAGGCCTCGCAGATCGCGCTGCAGGACTACGAGGAGACCCAGGCCGCGCTGGAGCAGGCGCGTGCCGCCCAGGCCGCGGCGCAGGCCGCCCTCGACCAGGCGCAGGCCGAGCTCGCCCAGGGGAGGCTCGAGGTCGTCGACTTCGCCCGCAGCAGCTACATGCAGGGCAGCACATCACCCGGCATCACCGCCTTGATGAGCTCCGGCGGGCCGGCCCAGCTGCTCGAGCGCGCCGCGCTGCTGGAGGCCGCCGGGACCCACCGCGTCGACGTCGTCCAGCAGCTCACGGTGCTGGAGCACCAGGCGACCGCCGCCGAGCAGCAAACCACCGTCGCTGCCGCGCAGGCCCAGGACCTCGAGGCCCAGGCCGCGGTGCAGCTGGCGGACGCCCAGGCCCAGGAGGTCGCCGCCCGGCAGCAGACGGCCGCGCTGGAGGAGCAGCGGGTGGCCGTCGAGCAGCAGCTCGCCGCCGCCGAGGCCGAGGTGGGCCAGCTGACCGCCGAGCAGCGGGCCGCCCGGGAAGCCGCCGAGCGGGCCGCCCAGCAGGCCGCGCGCCCGGCCCCCAACGCGCCGTCGCCGGCGGCCCCCGTCCCGGCCCCGCAGACCGCCCCCCGGACGCCGCCGGCGAGCACCGGCCCGTCCGGCGGGGGCTCGCCCTCCGGCGGCGGCTCGTCCTCCGGCGGCGGCACCCCGGCGCCGGTGCCCACCACGGTCGGCGCTCCGTCGGCCTCGGCGGTCCAGACGGCCATCGACGCGGCCATGAGCCAGCGCGGCCTCCCCTACAGCTGGGGCGGCGGCGGCAGGAGCGGCCCGAGCTACGGCATCCCCCCGGACACCGGTATCTACGGCTTCGACTGCTCGGGTCTGACCGAGTACGCCTACTGGCAGGCCGGCATCTCGATCGGTGGGACCAGTCGTGAGCAGTACAACCGGTTCCGCAACCAGACGGTGGCGCGCGCCGACCTGCAGCCCGGTGACCTGGTGTTCTGGGGGTCCGGCAGCTCGTACATGAGCATCTACCACGTCGCGCTGTACATCGGTGGCGGCAAGGTGGTGCAGGCGCCGCAGAGCGGCGACGTCGTGAAGGTGTCGACATTGTGGTTGGGCAGCGAATACTTCGGCGGCGTCCGCCCGACCGCCTGACCACCCCCCTCCCGGAACGCAACAGGGCCCCGCGCAGCTGCGCGGGGCCCTGTTCCGTTGGGGCGTCGGGCAGCCACGGGGGGAGCTGCCCGACGCACCGGCGAGGTTAGCAGCCCTCCCGCGAGCCGGGCAGGGGGCGGCGCGCCGTGTCGCGGCGGCCGGCCTGCCCGGTCCGGGCCGCAGGTGTAGGACACTGGGGCCGGGGACGGGCACGCCGCCCCGTCGCCGGCCCAGCGAGGCCGGCTCCGGCACCAGCAGGGAGAGCAGTGAGCCAGGCCGCCAGCACCTCCGCCGAGATCCCCCAGGGCGCCACCGCCGCCGGCGCGCAGCCCGTCCCGCCGGCGGCCGACGCCGCGCGGCTCGAGCGCGCTCTGTTCGAGATCAAGCGGGTCATCGTCGGCCAGGACCGGCTGGTCGAGCGGATGCTCGTCTCGCTGCTGGCCCGTGGGCACGTCCTGCTCGAGGGCGTCCCCGGTGTGGCCAAGACCCTTGCCGTCGAGACGCTGGCGACCGTGGTCGGCGGGAAGTTCGCCCGGCTGCAGTTCACCCCCGACCTCGTGCCGGCCGACATCATCGGCACCCGCATCTACAAGGCCGGGCAGGACACCTTCGACACCGAGCTCGGCCCGGTGTTCGCCAACTTCGTGCTGACCGACGAGATCAACCGCGCCCCGGCCAAGGTGCAGTCGGCGCTGCTGGAGGTCATGGCCGAGCGGCAGGTCTCCATCGGCGGGGTCACCCACCCGCTGCCCGACCCCTTCCTGGTGCTGGCCACGCAGAACCCGATCGAGTCCGAGGGCGTCTACCCGCTGCCCGAGGCCCAGCGCGACCGCTTCCTCATGAAGGTGCTCGTCGACTACCCGACCCCGGAGGAGGAGCGGGAGATCATCTACCGGATGGGCTCCACCCCGCCGGTGGCCGAGACGGTCCTGGGCCCGGACGACCTGCGCCGCATGCAGCGCACCGCTAGCCAGGTCTTCGTCCACCACGCGCTGGTCGACTACGTCGTCCGCCTGGTGGTCGCCACGCGCGCCCCTCGCGAGCACGGCATGGACGACGTCGCCTCGTGGGTCTCCTACGGGGCCAGCCCGCGCGCCTCGCTCGGGCTGATCTCCGCCAGCCGGGCCCTGGCGCTGGTCCGCGGCCGTGACTACGTGCTGCCGCAGGACGTCCTCGACATCACCACCGACGTGCTGCGGCACCGGCTGGTGCTCTCCTACGACGCGCTCGCCGACGGCGTCCCGGCCGACCACGTGGTCAAGCGGATCCTGCAGACGGTGCCGCTGCCGCAGGTGACGCCCCGCCAGCGCGCCGGTGGATTCGGTCCCTCGGCGCCCGGCGGCCCGACCGCGCCGGGTTTCGGCGGCCCGGGTCAGGGGCCGCAGTTCGGTCCGCCGGCGGTGCCCGGTCAGCCGCCGCGGCCGCAGGTCCCCTCCGCCCCGGCGGCCGGCGCGCCCGGCGGCCCGGCCGGCCCCCAGGCGCCCGGCGCCAACGGCTACGGGCGCGGACCCCAGCAGACGTGAGGCTGCGGCGCAGGGCGGCCGCCCAGGCGGCCCCGCCCGAGCAGGAGGCCGCCGAGGCGCCCCGCGACGAGCCGCCCGTGGGCGGCGCCGTCCCGGACGCCGGCGGCCCCGTCCCGGCGGACACCCCCGGTTCCGGGATCGACCCGGGGCGCGGCGACGGCGCTCCGCCCAACTTCGCCGAGGGGCCGGCCGACGTCCTGCTCCAGCGGCTGGAGCTGACCGTCCGGCGCCGCCTCGACGGCCTCCTGCAGGGCGACCACCTGGGTCTGGTCCCGGGCTCGGGCACCGAGAACGGCGACTCGCGCACCTACCACCCCGGCGACGACGTCCGCCGGATGGACTGGCCGGTGACCGCCCGCACCCAGGTGCCGCACGTGCGCGAGACCGTCGCCGACCGGGAGCTGGAGACCTGGGCCGTCGTGGACCTGTCGGCGAGCTTGGACTTCGGCACCGCCAACTGCCAGAAGCGCGACCTGGCCATCGCGGGGCTCTCGGCGGTCAGCCACCTGACCGTCCGCGGGGGCAACCGGCTCGGCGCCGTCGTCACCACCGGCGAGCGGGTCGACCGCTACCCGGCGGCCGCCGGCCGGCTGGCCGCCGACCGGCTGCTGCGCAACGTCGTCGCCACCCCTCGTGCCTCGGGGGGACGGCGGGGCGATCTCGCCGTCGCCCTGGAGAGCCTGCGCCGCCCGCCGCGCCGCCGCGGGCTCGTCGTCGTCGTCTCCGACTTCCTCGGCGACAGCGACTGGGAACGGCCGTTCCGGCTGCTGTCGGCCCGGCACGAGCTGCTGGCCATCGAGGTCGTCGACCCGCGCGAGCTCGAGCTGCCGGACGTGGGGCTGCTGACGGTCGTCGACCCGGAGACGGGGCAGACCCTCGAGGTCCCCACCGGCGACGCCGAGTTCCGGGCCCGGTACGCCGCCGGCGCCGCCGCCCAGCGCCAGGCCGTCGCCCGGGCGCTGCGCCGCGCCGGCGCCGGGCACCTGCAGCTGCGCACCGACCGCGACTGGCTCATGGACGTGGTCAGATTCGTTGCCGACCGACGACGGGCCGGCTCCGGAGGGGCGTCGCGATGACGTCCCTGCGCCCTGGCAGCCGTCGCGACCGCCGGCGCGCCGGCAGTGGAGGGGCCTCCCGATGAGCTTCCAGGCACCGTTGTGGCTGCTCGGCCTGCTGGCCGTCGCCGCGCTGGTGGCGCTGTACGTCGTCCTGCAGCTGCGGCGCAAGAAGTACGCCGCCCGCTTCACCAACGTGGCGCTGCTCGGATCGCTGGTGCCCCGGCGTCCGGGCTGGAAGCGGCACGTGGCCTTCGGCCTGGTGGCGCTGGCGCTGGGGGTGCTGGTCGTCTCGCTGGCGCAGCCGAGCACCGAGGTCCGGGTACCGCGCGAGCGGGCGACCGTCGTGATGGCCGTGGACGTCTCGATGTCGATGGAGGCCACCGACATCCGGCCGACGCGCTTCGAGGCGATGCAGGTGGCGGCCAAGGAGTTCGTCGACGTCCTCCCCGAGCAGATCAACCTCGGGCTGGTCGCCTTCTCCGGCACCGCCACCACGCTGGTCACCCCGACCACCGACCGCGGCCAGGTACGCGCGGCCATCGACAACCTCGAGCTGTCGGAGGCGACGGCCATCGGCGAGGCGATCTTCACCTCGCTGACGGCGATCGCCAACTTCCAGACAGCACTGGGGGAGACCGAGGACGAGGTGCCCGCGCGGATCGTGCTGCTCTCGGACGGCACCAACACCGTGGGCCGCGGCACCACGCAGGCGATCGACTCCGCCATCGACGCCGGGGTACCGGTGTCCACGATCGCCTTCGGCACCGACTACGGCACCGTCGAGATCGAGGGCGAGGCCGTGCCTGTGCCGGTCGACCGCGCCGCGCTGGAGGAGATCGCAGAGGAGACCGGTGGCAGCTACAGCGAGGCGGCCAGCGCCGCGGAGCTCGAGGACGTCTACAGCGACCTCGGCAGCCAGATCGGCTACACCACCGAGCCGCAGGACGTGAGCTACTGGTTCGTCCGCGGCGGCGTGCTGCTGGCCATGCTCGGCGCGGTCATGAGCCTGCTCTTCACCAGCCGCCTGCTGTAGACGAACGGAGCCGCCCGGTGACGGGGAACGTCACCGGGCGACTCCGTACGGCCCCCTCGCAGGGGCCCGCCGCGAGCTCGCGAGCGGTAGGGGCGAGGGGGTCCTTCCTCAGACCGTGAAGCCCTTCTGACGGCGGAGGAGCTTCTTGATCATGAACAGCGTCTGCAGCACGGTGACCAGGTAGAGCACCGGCCAGCCGATCGACAGGATGGCCGACTGGACGCCGACGCTCTGCTGGCCCCAGGCGTAGATCAGCACGACGAAGGTGGCGAGCGCGCACACCGCCGGCATGACGTAGGCCGAGCCGCGGCCCTTCTCGGCTGCCGCCTGCGCGGCCCAGTTGTCCTTCTCCGACCGGGAGAGGAACTGCACCCACGCGGTCATGAAGTGGCCCATGCGGATCCACATGTAGAGCTCGGCCGGGGCGAACAGGAACGCGTAGAGGATGTCCGAGGCGCTCTTGTCGTGCATCGACAGCGCGATCCGCAGGTTCAGCAGCGTGGCCACCGCCGGCGGGATCAGCCAGATCGGGTTGAACACGAACGCGTCGATCGACAGCGCCGCCGCCAGCAGCAGCAGGAACGACATGCGGGTGCCGATGTTGAACAGCATCGAGATGTTCTCGTACCAGCGCAGCCGCAGGTTCGGGTGCAGCGGCTGGCCCTTGGTGTCGCCGCGCTGGCCGGGCCACAGCAGGTCGATGCCGCCGAAGTTCCACTTCACCTGCTGCCCGTGCAGGGCGCGCAGCGTCGTCATGGGCCCCACGAAGGCCCGCGCGCGGGCGCTGATCTTCGTGTTGAAGCCGGCGTCCTTGATCTGCAGCGACAGCTTCGAGTCCTCGACCTCCGAGTCGCGCACCCACGGAGCGGACTGGTGGTTGCGGTACATGACCGCCTCGAGCGCCCGGACGCTGAAGAGGCTGCACTGGCCGCCCAGGACGGCCATGTTGCGGCCGCGGATGAGGTTGTCCATGTTGAACCCGGCGAACTGGGCGCGCTGCCCGGCGACGAGGTACCTCGCCATGGCGCCCTTCACCCGCGACTTGTCGAAGGTGTAGATCGCCGACAGCCCGCCGATGCGCGGGTCGGTGACCATCTCCTTCTCCAGCCACTCCACGCAGCGCCGGTCGAGGGTGGTGTCGCCGTCGACGCCGAGGATGTAGTCGTAACCGCGGCTGACGTAGTAGCCGAAGTTGAGCGCCCCGACCTTCTTGTCCGGGTTCTCGCCGATGTCGTGGATGTGGACGACGGTGTGGTAGGCCTCGCCCTTGACCACCCGGAAGTGCTCGCCGGCGAACTGCGCGGCGATCTCGGGGGTGTCGTCGTCGGTGTTGTTGATGATGACGTGGATGGCGTCCGGCGGCCGGGTCTGCGCGAGCAGCGAGGTGAGGACGTCGGCGATCGTCGACTCCTCGTTGTAGGCCGGGATGATGCAGCTGATCGTGGCCGTGCGGCGCTGCTCCTCGGTGGCCGGGCCGCCGAACTCCGCCGGCACGAGCGAGGTGATGTCGGGGACGTTGGAGTCCCCGCGGGCCAGCAGGGTGACGCGGTCGGTTGCCCGCCGCTGGCCGTGGACGACGAGCTGGGTCACTTCGGGTCCTCCTGGAGGAGCGGCAGCTCGAGGGTGTCGAGCACGGTCTGGCGGTAGTAGCGCTGGGAGCCCGGCTCGGTCTCCACGAGCAGGTCGAACTGGACGTAGAGCGTCACGGCCTCGGCGGTCGGCGCCGACGGCAGGACGGTGAAGGCGGTGCTGTAGCTGAACGGCGGCATGACCGCGAACTCGCCGCGGTCCTCGACGACCACGGTGCGGGCGGTGCCGTCGTCGGCGGTGACGACGAAGCGGGTGACGAGGACCTCGACGTCCTCGTCGCTGTCCGCGCCTTCGATGTGCGCCGACAGCTGGATGGTCTTCTCGGCGTCCGCGGTCCACTGCGCGGCCTGCTGCGCGGTCCAGTAGTCGATGACGACGTCCTGGGCGCCGGCGGCGAGGACGCGGGTCAGCGAGCCGGTGTCCAGGTCACCGACCGGTCGCACCGGTGCGACCACGGCGTCCGCGCTCCCGGCGGCCCGATCGGCGGCCTCATCGGCGGCGCGGTCGGCGGCGGCCGGCTCGGTGGTGGCGGCGGCCTCGGACTCCTGGGCCGCCGACGAGTTCCCGGACAGGTCCGGGCTCATGCTGACGTCGGGCCAGGAGCAACCGGTGGCCCCGGCCATGAGTGCGAGTGAGAGCCCCAGCCCCACGGCTCCTGGCCGTAGGCGCCCGGACCCGGGCATGCGTCGTGACACGAATTCCCCCCGTGTTCGATCGATGACCGCAGACACGGAAGGAAACGGCGCTGTCCCCCAACTGCGGCCGCCACGAACGGTAGGGAGGGGAAACAGGGAGTAGGGGGTTCTCCACCCGATCGGGTGCGCGAGGTCAACCGTCCGGGTGTGACGGCGGCCACCGGAGCGGCCCGGCCGGTCACGCGCAGTGACCGGCCGGGCCGGGATCAGCGACTCGGGTCGAGGACCAGCTTGCCGGTGGTGCGGCGGGCCCGGAGGTCCTGGTGGGCCTCGCGGACGGCGGACAGCGGGTACCGGCCGCCGATGACCGGGCGCAGTGCGCCGTCGGCGACGAGCGCGAGCAGCTCGGCCATGGCGTCGTCCATCATCTGCGGCCGGGCCATGCAGTGGGCCAGCCAGAAGCCGATCACGGCGCGGCTCTTCTGCAGGAGCATCCCCGGCGGGACCGGCCGCGTCTCCTCGCGCGCGGCCATGCCGTAGGTGACCAGCCGGCCGAAGGGCGCGAGGGCGGCCAGCGACCCGGCGAAGACGTTGCCGCCGGTCATCTCCAGGACGACGTCGACCGGCCTGCCGCCGTTGGCCTCGCGCAGGGCCGCGGTGAACGACTTCGGGTCGTCGACGGCCAGGGCGGGGTCGACCGAGGCGTCGGCACCGAGCTCCTCGGTGAGCGCGCGCTTCTCGGGGCTCGAGGCCGTGGCGATGACCCGCCCGGCGCCCCAGCGGCGGGCCAGCTGCACGGCCAGAGACCCCACTCCGCCCGCGCCGGCGATGACGACGACGGTCTCGCCGGCGGCCAGGTGGGCGCTGGTGCGCAGCAGGTGCCAGGCGGTGGCGCCCTGCAGGACCACGGACAGCGCCTGCTCGTCGGAGACGCCGTCGGGCACCGGCCAGGTCAGCCGCGGGTGGGCCGCCACCTTCTCCGCGTACCCGCCGCCGTCCAGCAGCCCGACGACCCGCTCGCCGCCGCCGGCCGGGGTGCCGACGAACTCGGCGCCGGGGATCAGCGGCAGCGTCTGCGGCGCCAGGTAGGAGTTCTCGGCCTGGTGGGTGTCGGCGTAGTTGACGCCCGCGGTGGAGACCTCGAAGAGCTGCTCGCCGTCCGCGGGAACGGGATCGGGCAGGTCGACGACGTCGAGGACCTCGGGGCCACCGAACTCGGTGATCTGGACTGCGCGCATACGGAGGACGCTAGGGGACGACGCCGGCGCCGCGGTACGCGGCCGAGCGCCGCCCCGGATCCTCTGCGAAGGCGCATCGCCGTGTCGTCGACGCAGTCGGTGCACGGACGACCGATGCGCTACGGCCGCACGACGTGGAGTTCGCGTTCCACGAGCGGTGGCAACCGTCGGAGGTCGAACGTATGTTCGATGCATGCCACCGACGACCGCTGCTCCACGGTTGCTCCCTCCCGGGGTGCGCGCCCCAGGTGTCGGATCTCGCCTGGTGTGCGTCGTGACGACGCCGACCCCGCACCGGCCCCGGGAGGGCGCCCGTTTCGTCCTCTACGACGCCGCGCGGCAGCACACGCCACCCATCCCCGTGCCACTCGTGGTCGACGAGGAGCTGCCGGCGGGCTGGCGGCGCGACCCGGCGCACCCCCGCCGGATCCACCTGCCGGACCCGGGCCGTTGTCCGCACGGCTCATTCCCCCGGTACGCGGCGCGGAACTGCTGTGCTCCCGGTCGGGCGACCGCGGACACCGGGCCGGCGGTCCCTCGCCGGCCCCATCGTGTCGACTGCCGGCCGGTCGGCGAGGCCGCAGACGGTCGTGGCTGGAGCCCACGATCACGGACATCGAGCGCGTTCGGTCCGAGGAGTGTGCTGGCCGAACGCCACGCAGGGTGACGACGAGCGGCGGACGCGCAGTCGCGCGGGGCAGGGTGACACGAGCCGAGCCCCACCGCGACGTCGAACTCCGGGCAGCTCTGTCCGGCCGGCCTCGCCGGTCGCCGGGTTGCTCGGCCCCCGGCGTCGTGCCGAGTGGCCGGATCCAGAGGTGGACCTGGCCGACGGCGAGTTCGACGCAGCGGGCGGACAGGGGGGCGCCTGCAGCTCCTCAGTGGCGGCGGGTTCACTGTCGCTCGCGCGGGCGGCTACCGGGCCGCCGGTCAGCCGTCGGCGAGCCGCTGCAGCCGGGTGGTCAGCGCGGTCCGCCGGTCGGCGTTGCCGTGCAGGTCCACGTACCGCTGACCGAAGCCGGCCAGCAGCATGTCGTCCAGCCGGCGTACGGCACCCGGGGGATAGCGGTAGTCCATCCGCGCGGTGATGTCGCTGTCGTCGGTGCCGCGCAGCACCTCGCCCAGCTCCACCAGGCTGGTCACCCCCAGTTCGAGCAGCAGGCCGGAGATCCAGGTGTAGTGATCCGGGCGCGACCAGCCGGCGTCGGCGAACTGCCCGGCCAGGAAGGCGGCCAGTTCCCGGGGTGCGATCCGGGGGTCGTCGGGGTCGGTGTCGTCGGCCTCGTCGCCGGGAGCCGGTGCCCGGAGGCGCTCGCGGATCGCGGTGAACTGCTGATCGGCCAGCTCCAGCAACCCGGCGGCCAGGGTGAACCGGCGGTCGAACTCGGAGGCGTGCTCGTCCGGCACCGTGCCCTTGTAGCGGATGTCGTGCTCGAACTCCGCCCAGGCGTGCTGCAGCACCGTGCGCACCTGCACCTGCACCACGCGCCCGACCAGCTCCGGCAGCTCGGCCGCCCGACTCGGATCCACGCCGATCAGCAGGTGCCGGCTGGAGTACCCGAACCGGCCCTGCTGCGCGGTCTGCCGCCCCATGTCGCGGTCGTCGATCACCCGCACCTGCGCGGCCAGCAGCTCGGCGACCGCCTCCACGTCGCTCTGCACGTAGGTGATCACCCGCACGCCGATCTGGTCGGTGATGTCCCGCGCCGGGTCCGGATAGGCAGGCGCGCCGTCGACCGTGCGAGCCGCCTTCTCCGCGAACGACGCCACGGTCTTGGTCCGCCCGGTCACCGACAGGTAGTTGATCCCGGCGTCGTCGAGCAGCCCGGTGACGAGCGCGAGCGCCTGCGCCCCCGCGAGGAGGGTCTGGGGGCGGCCGTCGGCGTACGCCTGGATGGCCTGCTGCACCGGGTCGGGTGGGGGCCCGGCGACCCGGGGGCCGGGCTGGAGGTCCGGCGGCAGGGTCGGCGTCACGATGGCGCCGCCGGCCGCGTCGCCGTAGGTGGTCACCTCGTCCGGGCGTCGGACGGCGATCCATCCCACGTAGGCGCACACCACGGCGTCGACCTGGTCCTCCGCCACCCGCAGCTCGCTCTTGCGGGTGGCGGCCTGCACCTGCCGGCGCAGCGCGGCGAACCGTTCACCGAGGTCGAGCTCGACCACAGCGCCCAGCAGGTCGACGAGCAGCAGCAGCTCCGTGCGCATCTGCTCGAGCGTCCGGCCCGGCTTGTTCTTGTACTTCAGCGTGCGGCCCAGCCGGAACAGCGCCACCGTCGCCGCGTGCGGGTAGACCTCGATCGCCCGGCGGTCGCGGCCCGAGCGGGGGTCGAGGTCCAGCCGTAGGCGCCGGCCGATCCGCCCGCCGCGGGTGTCACCGTCGGTGAACTCGGGCTTGCCGGTGTTCGTCGGGTGCGCCCCGGCCTGGAACCTCGCGAAGTCGGCGTTGAGCGCCCGCTCGGCGGCCCGGTTCCCCGTGGCGTTGGTGACCACCAGCGGGGCGTCGATCGCCACGATGCACGGGCCGGCGGTGAACGGGGCCAGCGCGGTCTCGATCTGCTCGTCGGTGCGCACGGCGCTGACGTGCACCAGCCGGCCGGCGTCGTCCAGCACGGCGAGGCCGGTGGGTTGCTTGAGCCCCCAGGCGAGGTCGATCCCGATGTGGTGCACGGCGTCAGCCTGCCCTGCCCACCGTGAGGGAGACGACCGCATCGCCGACCTGCGCGCCGTCACAGCGACGCGGATGCGCACCTGCCGCTCCGGACCGATGACGGTTTCCGACGGGAGAACCGCGAGCTGCGCCGAGCCAACGCGATCCTCGAGAGCGCGTCGGCCTGACTCGCGGCCGAGCTCGACCGGCCATCCCAGGGGTGATCGACCACCTCGACACGACTTCGGAGTCGAGCCGGAGCGCCGCGCGCTCACCGCGGCGGGCGCGACGAGCGCTCCGAGCACCGACGACGCCTCACGGGCCGCACCGTCGACGGCGCGGGCCGTCGGCGACGCGCAGCTCGGGACCGAGGTCGTGCGGGTGCGCACGAGGCCGGCCTCGGCGTTGGCGGCTGGGTGTCTACGATCGCGGGGCAGGGCCCCTGCTCCGCGGCAGCACGTCCCCGGCTGGGAGCAGCCGCTCGACCAGGAGGAGCCGACGTGCGTTACATCCTGCAGCCATCGCTGAGGGTGGCCGGACGCTTCGACGAGTGGCTCGGGGACAACGACTTCGTCGAGCTGGCCGTGATGGCGGAGCAAGCCGGCTTCGACGCCATAGCCGAGACCGACCACCCGTTCCCCCCGGCGCAGCTGGTGGCTCGCGGCGGCCACCACTCGCTCGACCTGTTCGTCGCCCTGTCCTTCGCCGCAGCACGCACACGCCGGTTGAAGGTGATGACCAACATCATGGTCACCGGCTACCGGAACCCGTACCTGGCCGCCAAGGCCTGCGCCACGCTGGACAAGTTGTCAGGCGGCCGCCTCATCCTCGGGATGGCTGCCGGGTACGTCGCCGAGGAGTTCGCCGCCCTCGGTGGCTCCTTCGAGCAGCGCGGCCGGCGGTTCGACGAAGCGATCAGCGCGATGCGCTCGGCGTGGACCGGCGACGTCGTCCACCGCAACGGCTTCTTCCCGGCAGACGGCCACGTCATGGCGCCGTCCCCTGCCACCCCGGGCGGCCCCCCGATATGGATCGGCGGCAACAGCGAGCGTGCGGCGCGACGCGCTGTCGAGCTGGGCGACGGGTGGATGCCGATGCCGGCCGGCGAGAAGGTGGCTGCCTTCGCCGGAACGGTGCCGTTGGCATCTCTCGAGGTGCTTGCGGCGCGAGTATCGGACGTACAGCGACGACGGGAGGAACTGGGGAAGCCGCCGCTCGACATCGCCTTCGGCTCCTTCTCCCTGACGGGGGACAACGAAGCGCGGTTCCAGCAGCTGGCTCGGGACAGCAACGCCTACGAAGACGCCGGTGTGACCGCGGTTCCCGTCCTCATCGACGGCCGGTCGTTCGCGGAGACGGCAGAGCTCGTGCAGCGATTCCACGAGGTGGTCCTGGCCGCCCACTGACGTCGGGGACACGCACTGGCGGAATCGGCGGATCGTGCGCGAAGACCTGCTGGCGCCGGGGCGTCGCGCGGCAGGGCGGGTCCGGCGGTGGGGGCCGAGCGACGATCAACAAGTCGAGGGAGCCGGTGGTGGATGTCGGCGTGGTCGACGCCCGAGGTGATCCCGCACAGCAGGCACGTGGCTGGAACTAGGGGGCGCCCGGAGGGGCGGGACCGGCCCCCGCCGTGTCGGCGCGGTCCGCTGACGGTGAGGTTCGGTCGCCGGGGGCGCGCTCCCCGGACCACCAGGCCGGGGCGGCGCCGGCTCGCGTCGCGGCCTGCCGCCAGTCCCGGGGCGAGGACCCGAACGCCTGCCGGAAGCGGCGGCTGAAGTGCGAGGGGTCGGTGAACCCCCAGCGTCGCGCCACCACGGCGATCGAGCGGTTCCGGTGGGCGACGTCGGACAGGTCCCGGCGCGCGCCCTCCAGGCGCTGGTGGATCGTCCACTGCTCGAGGCTGAAGCCGGCTGCGGCGCAGATCCGGTAGAGCTGGCGGACCGAGACCGCGTGCGCCGCCGCGATCTGCTCCACGTCGAGGTGCGGATCGGTGAGGTGCCGGCGGACGTAGCCGCACACCCGGGTCGGCAGCGTCTCCTCGACGACCTCGTCCACGGACCGGCCGGGGGCGCCCGCTGACGTGAGCAGCGCCCGCACCAGGTCGACCGTCGCGGCGGCGATCGACGGCGCGGTCGGCTCGCCGGACAGCTGCTCGGCATCCAGGCTCAGCTGCTGGAGGTGGACCCGGACCAGGCCGTGGAGGGGGCTGCGGTGGAGGCGGGGCAGGGCCCGGCGGACCACGTCGACGGGGAGGCCGAGCCGGTCGACGGGAACCTGGACCGCCCGGCAGGCGACCGGCCCCGAGCAGTGGTACCGGTAGGGGGAGGCCACCTCGGTCACGGCCAGGCCGCCGCGCGGCACGACCCGCTGAGCCCCCAGGTGCTCGTGCAGGGCGACACCCTGCTCCTGGACGGCGAAGGAGACCGTCGGCGCGGGGTCCGCGCCCAGCTGGCGAGGCGATCGGCTCAGCGTCAGCTCGCCGGAGAGCGCCACCCGCAGCACCGACACCCCGCCGAGGTCCCAGGCGTCGAGGCGGGCCCGCGCCGGGCGACGAGGGTCGGCGAAGCGGACACGGGAGACCATCGCGGCCTCGAGCCGCTCGGCGACCTCGGCCGGCCGGCGTCCGGCGGGGTCCAGCAGGTCGGTGTCGAGGAGGGTGACCACGGGCGCTCCCTGCGCGACGAGCACGCGACGCTGCTGACGGAGCCATCGTGGCTCCCCGCCGTCCCGGCGTAAAGGCTCCGCGGGCGGTTGCGGGTGGCAGGCAGGAGCCGCAGCCCGTCAGCGAGAGCACACCCGCCGCAGCGGGCCGCTCCTAGCGTGCGGGGCGGCCCGCGACCGGCCCGGTCGCAGGTCCGCGCCGAGCCCGCTCCCGAGCAGGAGGCCCACCCCATGACCGTGCTCACCACCGCCGACGGAACCGAGATCTTCTACAAGGACTGGGGCAGTGGCAGGCCCATCGTCTTCAGCCACGGCTGGCCGTTGTCGGCCGACGACTGGGACGCGCAGATGATGTTCTTCCTGGCCCACGGCTACCGGGTCATCGCGCACGACCGCCGGGGGCACGGCCGCTCGTCCCAGGTGAGCGACGGGCACGACATGGACCACTACGCCGACGACCTGGCCGCGCTGACCGCGCACCTCGACCTGCACGATGCCGTCCACGTCGGGCACTCGACCGGTGGCGGCGAGGTCGCGCACTACATCGCCCGGCACGGCCAGGACCGCGTCGCGAAGGCCGTCCTCATCAGCGCGGTTCCCCCGATCATGGTGCAGACCGACGCCAACCCCGGGGGGCTGCCCAAGAGCGTCTTCGACGGCATCCAGCAGCAGGTGGCCACGAACCGGTCGGCGTTCTACCGGGAGCTCGCCGCCACCGCCTTCTACGGGTTCAACCGGCCCGGGGTGGAACCGGTCGAGGCGATCATCCAGAACTGGTGGCGCCAGGGGATGATGGGCGGGGCCAAGGCGCACCACGACGGCGTCGTCGCGTTCTCCCAGACCGACTTCACCGACGACCTCAAGAAGATCACCGTGCCCGTCCTGGTCATGCACGGCGACGACGACCAGGTCGTGCCCTACGCCGACTCCGCGCCGCTGTCGGCCGAGCTGCTGCCGAACGCCACGCTGAAGACCTACGCCGGCTTCCCGCACGGGATGCCGACGACGCAGGCCGAGACGATCAACGCGGACCTGCTGGCCTTCCTCGAGGACTGACGACAGGGCCCGGGCCCTGCGGGTCGTCCGATTCGCCGGGCTCGGCCGGTCCTGACGGCCTGCACGGCGGGACCTCTCGCGGGCCGATCCGGAGGAGGGATGCTGCGCCCTTCGCCTATCTCGCGTGCGTGGGGGTAGCCGGTCTGCATGTCGGACTTCGAGATCACCGCCCTCGTCCTCGCCGAGCACGAGGTCTTCCGACGGGAGTTCGCGGGCCTCGAGGACCTCTCCGGAGAGGAACTCGCGGCCGCGTGGGAGGCGCTGCACGCCGAGCTGGAGGTGCACGCCGTCGCCGAGGAGCAGCTGTTCTACCCGCTGCTCGCCCAGGAGGCCGGGGGTGAGCAGGAGACGGCGGAGGGGGTCCACGACCACAACGAGATCCGGCACGCCGCCGCCGCGGTCCAGCGGCACGAGGTGGGCAGCGAGGGCTGGTGGGAGGCCGTGCGCACCGCTCGGCAGGTCAACGCCGACCACATGAGCGAGGAGGAGACGGACTTCTTCCCGCCCTTCAAGGACGCCGTCGACGGCGAGCAGCGCGAGGCCCTCGGGATGCGCTGGCTGGCGTTCCACGACGAGCACGAGCAGGCCGAGGGGCTGCCCGGCGGGGACGCCGAGGTGGCCGAGGTGGTCGCGACCGAGGTGCCGGAGGGCGACCCGTCGCAGTGAGCCCTCCGCCCACCGAGGCGGCTGTCGGTCCGGTCGTGCGCCGGCCCGGTCTCAGCCGACGGGCAACGCCACCAGCCGGGCGGCCAGCTCGACGTTGCGGCGGAGGAACGGCGTCCACCCGCGGGGTGCCCGGGTGCCCGACGCCGTGCGGGCACACGTCTCCTGGCTCCAGTCGCACAGCCGGCCGCCGCGGAAGCGCAACCGGACGAGGACGTCTCCGGTCCAGGCGCTGACGTCGGCGTCGGCGGCCGTGCCGGGTGCGGTGATCCGCTGCGGCGCGACGACCCACCGGACCGCGTCCATCTCCTCCCGGAGCCGGGCGGCGGCCTCGTAGGCCTGCACCCGTGCCGCGGCGTCCCGCCGCTCGGCGAGCGCCGCCAGTGCAGCGGTCACGGCCGCCGGCTCCCGGTCGAGGACGGCGGTCAGCGCCGCGGCGAGCTGCGGGACGGACGCGGCGTCCGCGCCGCGGAGACGGGCCAGCTCACGGGCACCCGCGGACGGGTGCGGGCCCGCGTGGCGCAGCGGGTGCACGCGGCTCAGCCCGGAGACCGCCAGCTGGGCCCGGCGGGCGCCGAGGTAGGGACCGAAGGTGCGGACGTCCGGCGCGGCGCGGTGCTCGTCGACGACGTCGAGCCGCGGCGCCTCCGGCGAGGGGTCCAGCCGGATGACGACGGGCACCTCCGCCCCGCCGACGACCCGGTTCCACGGGGGCAGCGAGCGCTCGAGCAGGGTGCGCTCGGCCCACGCCGCCTCGTGCACGGAGTCGCAGACCAGGGCCTCGATCGCGGCCACCCGCGGCATCATCCGGCGCAGGTGGCGACGGTCGCGCAGGTCGCCCCAGTAGGAGCCGACGCGGCGGCGCAGGTCGGTGGCCCGGCCGACGTACAGGGCACGCCCGGTGCCGTCCCGGAACCGGTACACGCCCGGAGCGGTCGGCAGGACCGCGACCGCGTCCGGTCGGGCGGGCACGGGTCAGGCGACGTCGGTGCGGGCCTCGGTCAGGTACGCACGGACGGCCGGCTCGGGCACCCGGAAGGAGCGCCCGACGCGGACCGCCGCGAGCTCGCCGCCGTGCACGAGGCGGTACACCGTCATCTTGGAGACGCGCATGATCCCGGCGACCTCGGCCACCGTGAGGAACCGCGGCGCGGCCGGCGGGCGCTGGCCCATCGGGAGCGTCCCGGGCTGCGGCCGGATGCCGGCCGGCAGAGGGGCGCCCGGCCGGTGCGGGACGGGAGGCCGCGCGTAGGACCGCTGGGCGAGGGTGGCGGTGCGGGCGGGGACCGGAGCGGGGGAGCGCTGGGGCAGGGTCACGGGGTTCTCCTCGGGAGCGGATCGGCGGACGCGGCGCCGGGAGGCCGTCGGTGACGGTGCGCGTCCGTGCTGGCACTGACCGTAGGAGACCGGCAGGGGTCGGCGCGAGGACGGACGAGGACGAGACGAACTGGTCCGCTTCGTCAGATGTTGACCGTGCGCCGGCCGGTACCGGTGCGGTGCGCGTGGCGGAGGAGGCGCCCACGCCTGGTCCGGACCGGTCCGCCGGCCGGGCCCCGCCCGCCCGCGCCCCTGATCGGAGCTCGGCGCTTCAGGGTGCGCCGGCGGGCGGGCGGGACGCTCATGCGGGCGGGCTGCCCGACGTCGAGGGGGTCGCGGACGGGTCCGTCCCCGGAGGAGCGGGCGGCTCGGCCGCCCCAGCCGTCGTGGTGGGGGTCGTCGTGCCCGGGGCCGTCGTGGTGGGGGACGTCGCCGACGGCGTCCCGGGGGGCGCGGACGGGGACGGCGGAGGCGCGGCCGAGGTGGCCGGGCTCGGCGCCGATGTGGTCGGTGGAGCCGTGGTCGACGGCGCGGGCGGGGCGGTGGTCGGTGGTGGGGCCGACGGCGGCGGCGGGGCCGTGGTCGACGGTGGGGCGGTGGACACCGGCGGCGGGGCCGTGGTCGACGGTGGGGCCGTGGTCGGCGGTGGGGCCGTGGTCGGCGGCGGGACAGCGGTCGACGGTGGGGCCGTGGTCGGCGGCGGGACAGCGGTCGATGAAGGCGGCGGCGCAGCCGGCACGGTGCCGGGCGGCGGGGCAGGCGGCGGCGCAGCCGGCACGGTGCCGGGCGGCGGGGCAGGCGGCGTCCCCGGCGCCGCCGGCGGTGGCGGGGCGGCCACCGCCGGTGGCGGGGCGGGGTCGGCCGGCGGGACCGAGGGCGGGGGCAGGGCCTCGGTCGGGATCGTGGGCACCGGCGTTCCCGCGTAGGACGCCGCGAGGGTGAGCACGGTGGCCACGTACTCCTCGGAGTGGTTGTACGCGTAGACGGCCCGCCGCTGGCCCTCGACACCGGTGAGGTCCCCGCCGGCGGCGCACAGGTAGCGGGCGGTGGCGAGTGCGGCGTCCTGGATGTCGTCGGGGTCCGCTCTCCCGTCGCCGTCCCCGTCGGCGGCGTAGCGGGCCCACGTCGACGGGATGAACTGCATCGGGCCGACGGCGCGGTCGTAGGTCGTGTCGCCGTCGAGGCGCCCGCCGTCGGTGTCCCGGATGAGCGACGAGCGGGTCCCGTCGAGCGGGATGCCGCGGATCGGGGGTGCCGAGCGCCCGTCGGTCTGCAGCACCGCGCCGGCGAACCGGCCGTGGTCGGACTCCACGCGCCCGATGGCGGCGACCAGGGACCACGTGACGCCGCAGTCGCCGGCCGCGGCCGCGGCCGTGTAGGCGTCCAGGGCGAGCGACGGGATACCGCTCGCGGTCAGGGCGGAGGCGGCCACCGGGGCGGCCGGCGCGGGGTCGTCGCCGGCGGGCGTGGGCGTCCCGGGTGCCGCGGCCGGGCCGGCGGTGCCGCCCGCCGGTCGGGGGACCGGGCCGGCGGCGACGGTGTGCTTCCCGGACCCGTCCCGCGCCGGTCCGGTGGTGCCCTGGGAGGCCGCCCACGAGGGGTCCTGGCCGGGAGCGCCGGAGGAGGGGACGGGCTGGTCGGTCCGCGCGGTGGCGGTGAGCGCCGCGACGGTGAGGACGACGGCCGCCCCGCGGGTGAGGGCGGACGCGTGCAGCCATCCCGTCCGCGGCCGGGGGGCCGGCGACCGTCGGGCTCCGTCCCGCGGCCCCGTGCCGGACTGCTGAGCCATCGGTCCGTCCCCCCGCCGCCTGATCCACCGCCTCCACTGTGCGGCCCGGCGGCGTGGCGGCGCGCTGCCCAAAGCGGGGGGTGCCGGTCGGGGGAGCCTCACCCGTGCGGGCGGTGCGGACCCGGGAAGGGCTGGAGACCGCGGCCGGAGGTGCCGATGCTCGTCGGGTACGACCGTGAGGAGCGAGGAGGCTTCGTGATCATCAACAGCCGGGCCAAGGCGCCTGCCGGCGATCTCACGGTGCTCAGCGAGGTCGCCTCGGTCCTGGACGCCCGCAGTGCCGTCGTGCGCGCCCCGGTGACCGTCGCCGTCTCCGATTGCACCGCCCTCGGCATCGCCGGGATGTTCAGCAGCGCGACGCCGTCGGGTCAGGTGCTCGGGCGCTTCGCCCGGACCGGCACCGCCGACAGCGGGGAGCTGCTGGCCGCCGTCCGCGTCGAGCAGGGCTTCGCCTCCGCCGAGGGACATGCCGCGCTGCACTGCCTGGCCGGCTGGGTGCGCAAGCAGGTCTACAACGGTGCCGGCTCACCCACCGACTGAGGCGCCTGCCTCGGCGAGGCGGCGCAGGACGGCGGGGGAGCGGCGCAGGGTCGCCGGCCGCCCGCTGCGTGCGGCCACCTCCAGGTGGTCCAGCAGGATCTCCAGGCCGGACGGCGACAGCGCGGTGACCGACCCGGCGTCGATCCTGGCGACCGGCAGCGGTTCGCGCCCGTAGCGCCGCACGAAGTCGGCCACCGCGGCCGCGTCCACCTCGCCGGCCAGGCACAGCACGCCGCCGTCGCTGCTGTTGAGCAACCGGATCACCCCGCGCGCCGTGCGCAGGTCGGAGAGGGTCACGACCGGGCGCTCCGGAGCGGGTCGGTGCTGCCCTCGACGCAGGCCAGACCGGGGACGTCCCAGCCGGCCCGGGTCGCGCCGGCCACGTAGGCCGCCTCGAGGAAGTCGAGGACGGCGGCCCGCGGATCGGCCGACCGTCGTGCCACGTCGTACGGCAGCACCGCGAGGGAGCTGCCGCCGCGCGGGAGCCAGTACGCGCCCGCGGGCAGCGGGTCGGTGGCCAGCCCGGGCGGCTCCGGGGCCGTGTAGGAGTAGAACGCCGGGTCCGGGAAGGTCGGGTCCCCGAACCAGAAACCGGAGCTCACCACCTCGCGGCTGTACGCCTCGCGCGTCACGGCGTCGGCGCCGGCGGGGTGGTCGACGACCCGGTCGGAGAACCGGGTGACCGCCAGGTCGAAGGTGTGCCAGAAGTGGTGGACCGGGCTGGTCTTGCCCGAGAAGCGGCCGGCGAACTCCTCGAGCACCATGCCCACCTGGCTGAGGACCTGCCGGTACCGGGTGACGGCCGCCGGGTCGTAGGACGCGTGCTCGTCGTCCTCGGCGAAGGGGCGGCCGGCGTCGGGCAGGTCGAAGGGCCGCGCACCGGCGATGTCGACGTCGACACCGAGGGCCGCCAGCGCCGCCGTCAGGTCGGCGTGGACACCGGCCACCGAGCGGCCGACCAGGGGGAGGACACCCGGCGGCCCTCGATCGTGGCCACGTCCAGCCGGTGGTCGACCAGGTCCAGGTCGATGGTGAACGTCGGGTCCAGCCCCATGGGCCGGGTGGTGATGCCCCGACCGGTCACGTGGAAGGGGACGTTCCACCAGTGGTTGCGCCGCGGGCTGCTCAGCAGCCGCACGCGCCCGGCCATCTGCGCGATCCGGTGCATCGTCGCCAGCGTGTCCGACCACTCGGCGTAGGGCATCGGCGGGAACAGCTGCACGGGCGCCCGTCCTCTCCGTCGGCGGCCCGCGGGGCAGGCCCTTCCCGCCCAGTGTGCCGCCGGATCGGCCGCGGACCGCGACCGGCGCGGTGGCGACGCGTGGTCCGGCGACCGCGGAGTGATCGTCTCGCCGCCCGTACCCGCCGGTAGCGCGCTGGGCCGCGGACCCACGGGCTAGGTTCGACGGCGACAGCGGCGCTCGGGCAGGGGAGTTCGACGGTGGGTTCTGGCGGCAGGTCGGTGCTGGTGACCGGGGGCAACCGGGGGATCGGCCTGGCCATCGCCCGCGCGTTCGCCGCGCAGGGGGACGCCGTGGCCGTCACCCACCGCGGCAGCGGCGTCCCCGACGGGCTGTTCGGCGTCACCTGCGACGTCACCGACGCCGAGGCCGTGGACCGGGCGTTCACGGAGGTCGAGGAGCACCAGGGCCCCGTCGAGGTCCTGGTCAGCAACGCCGGCATCACCCGCGACGGGCTGCTCATGCGGATGAAGGAGGAGGACTTCACCGAGGTCCTCGACGCCAACCTGACCGCCGCCTACCGGGTCGCGAAGAGGGCGACACCGAAGATGGTGCGCGCCCGCGCCGGCCGGATGGTCTTCGTCTCCTCGGTCGTCGGGCTGCTCGGCTCGGCCGGGCAGGTCAACTACGCGGCGAGCAAGTCCGGGCTGGTCGGCCTGGCCCGCTCGATCGCCCGGGAGCTGGGCGGGCGCGGCATCACCGCCAACGTGGTGGCACCGGGTTTCGTCGAGACCGACATGACCGCCGCCCTCCCGGAGAAGCGGCAGCAGGAGATCCTCGGGCAGGTGCCGCTGGGCCGGTACGCCTCGGCCGAGGAGGTCGCGGGGGTCGTGACGTTCCTCGCCGGCGAGCACGCCGGCTACATCACCGGGGCGGTCGTCCCGGTCGACGGCGGACTGGGGATGGGGCACTGATGACGGACACGACGGCGACCGGCCTGCTGGCGGGCCGCAAGATCCTCGTCACCGGCGTGCTGACCGAGGCGTCCATCGCCTTCGCCACGGCGCGGATCGCCCAGGAGCAGGGCGCCACCGTCGTCCTGTCCAACTTCGGCCGCACGCTGTCGCTGTGCCGGCGGATCGCCAAGCGGCTGCCGCAGGAGCCGCCGGTCATCGAGCTCGACGTCACCGACCCCGAGCACCTGGGCACGCTGGCCGACCGGCTGCGCGAGCAGGGCTTCGACAGCCTCGACGGCGTCGTGCACTCGATCGGCTTCGCCCCGCAGGAGGCGATGGGCGACGGGTTCCCCGAGGTCGCCTGGGAGCACGCCGCGACCGCGTTCCAGGTCTCCACCTGGTCCCTGGCCTCCCTGACGCAGGCCTGCCGGCCGCTGTTCGCCGAGCGTGCGTCGGTCGTGGGCCTGACCTTCGACGCGTCGGTCGCGTGGCCGGTCTACGGCTGGATGGGGGCGGCCAAGGCGGCGCTGGAGTCCACCTCCCGCTACCTCGCCCGCGAGCTCGGTCCCGAGGGCGTGCGGGTCAACCTGGTCGCCGCCGGCCCGCTGCGCAGCATGGCGATGAAGTCCATCCCCGGCAGCAAGCAGTTCGAGGACGCGTGGGAGACCCGAGCGCCGCTGGGCTGGTCGGTGACCGACACCGAGCCGGCCGGCAAGGCCGTCGTCGCGCTGCTGTCGGACTGGTTCCCGGCCACCACCGGCGAGATCGTGCACGTCGACGGCGGGTTCCACGCCGTCGGCGTGTGATCCGCGTCCGGTCCCGCATCCGATCCCGACCGGACAGGCGAACCCCTCCGTGCCCCGCGCCACCGACGTCGACATCCACCCCGGCCAGCGCCCCGACGAGGACCCGTCGCTCGCCGTCCGCAACAACGGCGGCGCCGAGCCGGCCGCGACCCCCGCGCCTCCCGGGCGGCGCGAGGCCCTGCTGGTGCTCTCCTTCGGCGGCCCCGAGGGCCCCGGGGACGTGCTGCCGTTCCTGGAGAACGTCACCCGCGGCCGCGGCATCCCGCGCGAACGGCTCGAGGCCGTGGCCGAGCACTACCACCACTTCGGGGGCGTCAGCCCGATCAACGACCAGAACCGGGCGCTGATCGCCGCGGTGGAGGCCGATCTCGCCGCGCACGGCATCGACCTGCCGGTCTACTGGGGCAACCGCAACTGGGCGCCCTACGTCGAGGACGCCTGGCGGCAGATGGCCGACGACGGCGTGCAGCACGTGTACGTCTTCGCCACCTCGGCCTACGCCTCGGCGTCCGGGTGCCGGCAGTACCACGAGGACGTCGCCCGGGCCCGGGCGGCGGTCGGGTCCGGCGCCCCGACGGCGGAGAAGCTGCCGCACTACTTCGACGCTCCCGGCTTCGTCCGCGCCAACGCCGACGCCCTGTCGGCAGCCCTGGCCCGGCTGCCCGAGGAGCTGAGGGGCAGCGCCCGGCTGGTCGCCACGGCGCACTCGATCCCCGACGCGATGGCGGCGGTGGCCGGGCCGGACGGTGGCGCCTACCAGGAGGAACTGCACGCGGCGGCCCGCGCGGTCGTCGACGCCGTCGACCCCGGGCGCCCCGTGGACCTGGTGTGGCAGAGCCGCAGCGGGCCCCCGTCGGTGCCGTGGCTGGAGCCCGACGTCAACGACCACCTGCGCACGCTGGCCGCGGCGGGGGAGACGGCGGTCGTCGTCCTCCCGGTCGGGTTCGTCAGCGACCACCTCGAGGTGGCCTGGGACCTCGACAACGAGGCCCTCGACACCGCCGCCGGGCTGGGGCTGAGCTTCGTGCGGGCCGGCACCGCCGGCACGCATCCGGCGTTCGTGGCGACCGTGCGGGAACTGCTGCAGGAGCGCCGCGCCGGCGGGCCGCCCCGGCTGGGCACGAACTGCCCCGCCGCCTGCTGTTTCGTCGCCCGGCCGTCGCGCCCGGCCCGCTGAGGAGCACGTCGCGCGGGGTCGGCTGCTACCTCGGCACCCAGTTGTAGGCGGCGGTCAGGGCGTCGCGGACGGCGTCGGACAGTGGCCGCAGCGCCTCGTCGCGGGCCGCGGCCTGGGCGGTGGTGACCGCACCCCCGGGGGTGTCGGCCATGGCCAGGTCCAGCACCCGGGCCAGCCGCTGGGCCCGCGCGAGCACCGAGAGCGCGAGCGGATCGGTGTCGGACGGCATCCCGGGCACCTGGGCGGCCCGGGCCAGTCCGGCCAGCAGCGTCGGCACCTCGGGGTGCCACCGCGCGAGGTCCAGGCCGGCCAGCGTGCGGGCCGCGTCGGCCACGGCCAGGTCGAGCGCGCCCGAGGCGGCCCGCAGGGTGCCCTCCACCGGCGGCGGCGCCGGGACGCCGGCCAGCGGGAACGCCGTCCAGGTGACCACCTCGCCGAGCGGCTGCGGCACCAGCACCAGGCCGGCGCCCACGGCGGCCTGCCCGGTCTCCAGGGCCAGCGGGGTCAGCCCGGGGGAGCGGGGCAGGCCGCGGACGTCCCCGGCGACCGGCAGCACCAGCGCGAAGCGCCGCTCACCCAGCCCGCGCAGCGCGGCCAGGCTCCGCCCGAGCGGCACCGCGCCGTCGGTCCCCGGCATACCGGTGACCAGGTGGGCGGCCTCGCCGGTCAGCGCGTCGAGGGCCTCGTCGAAGGAGCAGCGGCCACCGAGCCAGGCGGTGGCCCAGGTGGCGAGGCGGCCGGCGGGGAGGTCGTGCACGTCCGCGAGGCTACGTCCCGGCGTCCGGCAGGAGGGCGGCCGCACAACGGTCGTGTGACAAGATCGCCCGCGACGTGCCCGCGCCGTCGCGGAATGCCAGAGTGGGTCCGTGGACCCCTGGCTGCTGTGGCTGATCGCCTCCGGCCTGTTCGCCGCGGGCGAGCTCTCCGGCGGTGACCTCTTCCTCCTGATGTTCGCCGGCGGCGCCGTGGGCGGCATGACGGTGGCCCTGCTCGGCGGGCCGCTGTTCCTGCAGCTGGTCGCCTTCATCGTCGTCAGCGCGCTGCTCCTGGCGCTGGTGCGGCCGCTGGCCAAGCGGCACCTGGTCGACCGCACCCCCGAGCAGCTCGACGGCGTCGCCACGCTCATCGGCTCGACCGCCACCGTGACCCGCGCGGTCGACGCGCACGGCGGCCGCATCCAGCTCGGCGCCGACGAGTGGACCGCCCGCAGCCAGTTCGGCGGCGAGTCCTTCCCGGTCGGCGCCACGGTCCGGATCCTCCAGGTCGACGGCGCGACCGCCGTCGTCGGCGACGCGCTCGAGCTCGAGTGACCCGCCACCCCGGCCTGCCCACCCCCTCGAAGGGAGCCCTCCCGTGACCCCCGCCCTGATCGCGCTCGTCGTGATCGCCCTGCTGGTGGTCGTCGTGATCGCCAAGAGCGTCACGATCGTCCCTCAGGCGCAGGCCAAGGTGGTCGAACGGCTCGGTCGCTACAGCCGCACGCTGTCGCCCGGCCTGTCGATCCTCGTGCCGTTCATCGACCGCGTGCGCGCCACGATCGACCTGCGCGAGCAGGTCGTCTCGTTCCCCCCGCAGCCGGTCATCACGGCCGACAACCTCCAGGTCGGCATCGACACCGTCGTCTACTTCCAGGTCACCGACCCGCGGCTGGCCGTGTACGGCATCGCGAACTACATCACCGGCATGGAGCAGCTGACCACCACGACGCTGCGCAACGTGGTCGGCGGGCTCAACCTCGAGCACGCGCTCACCGGGCGCGACGGCATCAACAGCCAGCTCCGGTCGGTCCTCGACGGAACGACCGGGCCGTGGGGCCTGCGCGTCGCCCGCGTCGAGATCAAGGCCATCGACCCGCCGGCGTCCATCCAGGACTCGATGGAGAAGCAGATGCGCGCCGACCGCGACAAGCGGGCGATCATCCTGCAGGCCGAGGGCCAGCGGCAGTCGCAGATCACCACGGCGGAGGGCCAGAAGGCCGCGGCGATCCTCTCGGCCGAGGGGAAGAAGCAGGCCGCGATCCTCGAGGCCGAGGCCGAGCGGCAGAGCCGGATCCTGCGGGCCGAGGGTGAGCGGGCGGCCATCTACCTGCGCGCGCAGGGCCAGGCGAAGTCGATCGAGACGGTGTTCCAGGCGATCCACGAGGGCAAGCCGGACCAGGGGCTGCTGGCCTACCAGTACCTGCAGACGCTGCCGCAGATCGCGCAGGGCGACGCGAACAAGATGTGGATCGTCCCCAGCGAGTTCAGCAAGGCGCTCGAGGGGCTGTCCCGGCTCGGCGGCGCCGACGGCGAGGGCCGGTCGTGGATGGACGTCGACCGCTCGGCCGACGGGGACGCCCGCCCGATGCGCGAGATGGACACCAGCGGGTGGTTCGAGTCCCAGCTGCCGCCGGCCGCGGAGCAGCCGGAGGCCCGCATCGAGATGACGAGCCTGACCGATGCCGCGCCCGGCATCCCCTCGCCGGAGATGCCGGAGACCGGCTCGATGGCGCGGACGGCCGCTGACGAGGCGCCGCCGGCGCCGCCCATGCCGCAGCTGCCGCCGCAGCAGCAGCCGCCGCCCCAGCAGTAGCGCAGACGCCGGTGGCCCGGGACTCGACGCGAGTCCCGGGCCACCGGCGTCAGGCCCCGTCCAGGGGCTCGCCCCAGAGCGTGCGGGGTGAGGGGGACGGGGTCCTTCGTCAGTCCTTGAGCAGTCCCTCGCGCAGCTTGGCCAGCGTCTGGCTGAGCAGCCGCGACACGTGCATCTGCGAGATGCCGATGTCGGCGGCGATCTGCGACTGGGTCATGTTGCCGAAGAACCGCAGGATGAGGATCCGCCGCTCGCGGGCCGGGATGGTGGCCAGCAGCGGCTGCAGGGACTCGCGGTACTCCACGCCCTCCAGCGCGGCGTCCTCCTCGCCCAGCGTCGCGGCCAGGGTGGGGGAGTCGTCCTCGCCGGAGAGTCGCTCGTCGAGGGAGCTGCTGCGGTAGGCGTTGGCGACCGCCAGGCCCTCGAGCACCTCCTCGCGGGGGATGCCCAGGTGCTCGGCGAGCTCGCTGGGGGTCGGCGCCCGCCCGTTCTTCTGCGCCAGCTCGCCGACGGCGGAGTTCAGCGACAGGTGCAGCTCCTGCAGCCGCCGCGGCACCCGCACCGACCAGCCCTGGTCGCGGAAGTGCCGCTTGATCTCGCCGGTGATGGTCGGCACGGCGAAGGAGAGGAACTCCACCCCGCGCGTCGGGTCGAACCGGTCGATCGCGGCGATGAGGCCGAGCGTGCCCACCTGCAGGAGGTCGTCGAACGGCTCGCCGCGGTTGCTGAACCGCCGGGCGAAGTGCCGCACCAGCGGCAGGTGCTCCTCGACCAGGATCTCCCGCAGCCGCTCCCGGCGCGGGTCGTCCTTGTCCAGCGACGCGAGCTCGGCGAAGAGCGGAGCGGTCCGCTCGGCGCGGCGCCGGTTGTCCGACACCGGCGCGGCGTCCTCGGCCTCCTCGCGCTCGTCCGCCCGCGGGGCCGGAACGGGCGTGTCCACGCCGTCGGTCCCCTCGACGGGGTCCTGCTCGTCCCGGGGGGCGGTCTCCTCGCCGTCCAGGGTCTCCTCCTCGGCTGTCGGGTGTCCGGTGGCGGCCCCCGGGGTCACCGCGCGACCGAGACGTTCCGGTCCGAGCCGACCGGGCTCGGGCCCTGGCCCGGGAGGAACTTGTCGACCGAGATCAGCGCGACCGCGGCACCGCTGCCGTCGCCGGCCGGCACCTCCGCCTGCGTGGCCGGCCGCGCGTCCACGGCGTCGACGAGGGTCTGCAGCACCGCCCACCCGAAGCCGTCCCGGGGCACCTCGGTGCCGTCGGGCGTGGGCACCCAGGCGTCGATGTGCAGGCCGCTGCGGGTGGTCTCGAACACGACGGTCAGCGGCTCGTCCGGCGTGGCGATCGCCGCCAGCGTGGCGCAGGCCTCGTCCACGGCCAGCCGCAGGTCCTCGACCGAGTCCAGGTCGTAGTCCATCCGGATGGCCAGGTCGCCGGCCATCGCCCGCACAGCGGGCAGCTGGGTCGGCGTGGTGGGCACCCGCAGCTCCAGCCGTTCGGCGCGCCGCCCGTCCTGGGCGAGTGCGCCCCTGCGATCCACCATGCGTCCGTACTCCTCGATCGTCGTCCGGGCCGGCGCCTCGGCGGCGGCAGCTCCGCTGCACCATCCTGCCCGAGGAGCCCACCGAGCCGGGCGGCACGGGGGCGGCCCGGGAGCGGTGCCCGACCAGGCTCGATACCCCGGTGGCGGACGTGGCAAACCCGCCTCCGGCGCGGTTGCCGGGGTCCGGGGCCTGGTGTCCACTGACCGGAGATGGACACCAGCCAGGGCGCCCCGTCGCCGGATCAGCTCGCCGAGGTCACGGCCGCCGCGCTCGTGTCCGCGCTGGAGGAGGCCCCGGCGGCCATCACCTGCCTGGCCGGAGCCGACCTGCAGCCGATCTGGGCGAACGGGCGTGCCCGCCGGCTGGCGTCCGACCGGGAGGGGTTGCCCGTGGTGGCGGGCCGGCTGGTGGCCGAGCTGGCCCGCGTCGCGCTGGGCACCGGCCGGACCGAGACCGTCACCGGGCTGCTGGGCGACGGTGGCCCGCCGGCCACCGTGGTGCTGCAGCCGCTCACCGTCGCCGGGGAGCCGGGGGTCCTGCTCGTCCTGGAGACCGCCGCCGGACCGGACCCGGACGTCCTGCTCGTGGAGCAGGTCCAGTCCGCGCTCCTCCCGCCGTCGCTGCCCCTGCTGCCCGACATCCGGGTGTCGGGCAGCTACGAGCGGGCGACGTCGGCCGGCGCCGCCGGTGGGGACTGGTACGACGCAGTCCCCCTCGGGGCCGGCCGGCTCGCCCTCGTGATCGGCGACGCCGTGGGCTCCGGGGCGCCCGCGGCGGGCGCGATGAGCCGGCTGCGCGGTGCCCTGCGGTCGGTGGCGATGCGCGACCCGTGGCCGGGGGCGGTGATCGCCGCGCTGGACGAGTTCGCCGCGCAGATGGACGACGTCGAGGGCGCGTCGGTGTTCTACGGGGTGCTGGAGGCCGGCACGGGCCGGCTGACCTACGCCGCCGCCGGGCACCCCGCGCCGCTGGTCGTCGCCACGGACGGGAGCACGTCGTTCCTCCGGCTGGTGCCCCGCCCGCCGCTGGGCAGCGTCCCCGGCAGCCGCACCGAGGTCTCCTCCCTCGTGCTGGACAAGGGCGCGACGCTGGTCCTGTTCTCCGACGGCGCGGTCGCCGCCGCCGGACCACCGCCGACGCAGGGGCTCACCCACCTGGCCGAGGTCGCCCGCTCGGTCGTCGCCGCAGGGAACGGTGGCGACGGCATCGGCTCGGTCGACCTGGCCGCCGCCGTGGCCGAGCGGCTGCCCGCGCCCGCGGGCCGGCCGGACGACGTCGCCGTCCTGGTGGCCCACCGCCTGGCCGACACCCCGGCCCCGCTACGGCTGGAGCTGCCGGCGGTGCCGTCGTCGCTGCCCGCGGTCCGCCGCCGGCTCGGCGCGTGGCTGGACCGCCTGGGCATGGGGGAGCAGGACCGGGTGGGCGTCATGGTCGCGGTGGGGGAGGCCGCCGCCAACGCCGCCGAGCACGCCTACCGCGACGGCGAGCCCGGCCCCGTGCACGTCCTGGCGGCGGTCGACCAGGACGGCGTGCTGACCGTGGTCGTCCGGGATCACGGCACGTGGCGCCCCCCGGACCGCGACCCGGGCAGCCGCGGTCGCGGGCTGCTGATCATGCGCCAGCTGGTCGACGGCGTCGTCCTCCAGGACGAGGGCGGGACGACGGTGACGCTGCGGCTGCGCCTGCGCCGCGTGCCGGAGGACGGTCACGAGAACCCACCGGTCGGGGCGACGGCGGCCGTGGTCGTGGACCGGACCGGCGAGCGGCCCGTGGTCCGGGTCGACGGCGACCTCGACATGCTCAGCGCCGAGCAGTTGCGCATCCGGCTGCTCGAGGCCAGCCACGGCGGCACCGGCCGGGTGGAGCTGGACCTGACCGGCGTGACGCTGTTCAGCAGCGCGGCCGTCCGGGTCGTGCTGGCCATCGCGCGGATCGCCCGGGACGAGGGGTGGCGGCTGGTGGTGCACGCCCCCGACGGTGGGGTGACCCGGCACGTGCTGGAGATCAGCGGCCTGCCGGGGTTGGTCGACATCCGCTGACGGGTGACGCGCACGCGTTCCGGTTTGGACGACCGGATCGCGGCACATCCACCGGTGGTGAGACTGCGGCGCAGCGACGTGAACGGGCCGGGCTGGCGGCGCCGGCGAGCCGGACGGGGCTTCGCCTACTACGACGAGGGCGGCGTCCTCATCAAGGACGACCGGCTGGACCGGCTGCGGTCGCTGGCGATCCCGCCGGCCTGGAAGGACGTGTGGATCTGCCCCTGGCCCAACGGGCACATCCAGGCGACCGGGACCGACGCCGCCGGCCGGCGGCAGTACCGCTACCACGACCAGTGGCGGGCCCGGCGCGACGCGGCCAAGCACCAGCGGGTGCTGGAGATCGCCCACCAGCTGCCCGACGTCCGCGACGAGGTGGTGAACGCGCTGCGCGGCCGCGGGCTCGGCCGCGAACGGGTGCTGGCCTGCGCCGTCCGGCTGCTCGACCTCGGTGCCTTCCGGGTGGGCAGCGAGCAGTACGCCGAGGACAACGGCACCTACGGGCTGGCGACGCTGCGCCGGGAGCACGTCTCGGTCCGCGGGGAGCGCACGTTCTACTCCTACACCGCGAAGGGTGGCCTCGAGCGCGAGGTCGAGATCACCGACAAGCCGACCGCCG
This sequence comes from Trujillonella humicola, assembly GCF_046233715.1. Taxonomy (NCBI): domain Bacteria; kingdom Bacillati; phylum Actinomycetota; class Actinomycetes; order Geodermatophilales; family Geodermatophilaceae; genus Trujillonella; species Trujillonella humicola. The sequence goes on from NZ_JBJNRJ010000031.1 coordinate 30,434, forward strand.
ACGTCGTGCGCGCGCTGCTCCGGCGCCCCGAGGGCACGGGAGAGGAGCTGCTGGCCTACCGGCTGGAGGACGGCACCTGGCACGACGTCACCAGCAGCGAGATCAACGCCTACCTCAAGGAGATCAGCGGCGCGGAGATCACCGCCAAGGACTTCCGGACCTGGACGGCGACCGTGCTCATGGCCGCCCAGCTGGCCGAGGCGTCGCCGCCGAGGTCGAGGACCGGCCGCAAGAAGGTGGTCAGCTCGGCGTACAAGGCGGTGTCCGAGCAGTTGGGCAACACCCCCGCGGTGTGCAAGGCCAGCTACGTCGACCCCCGGGTCGTCGACCGGTTCGAGCACGGCGAGACCGTCGCGGCCGCGCTGCGCGAGGCGGCCGGGGCCGACAACGACCGCGACGCCCAGCGGGTGCTCGAGGCGGCGGTCTGCCAGATGCTGCACGCCTGACCGACACGACGAGGGCCCCCGCCGGTCGGCGGGGGCCCTCGTCGTCGGTGACCCCCTGCAGGGGCCCGCTGCGAGCTAGCGAGCAGTGGGGGGCAGGGGGGCCTTGCTCAACGCGCGCTGCCGTCCACGATGGTGAACAGGTCGATGAGGCCGGTCACCTCGAGCGGCCGGGTGACCGCGCGCGTGGTGGCGACGAGCCGCAGGTCCACGTCGCGGCTGCGCGCCGACTTCTGCGTCTCCACGAGGACGGCCAGGCCGGCCGACCCGAGGAACTGGACGCCGGACAGGTCGATCACGAGCTCGCGCGGCTGCTGCTCGAGCTGGGTGTCCAGCGACGAGCGGAGCACCGGCGCGGTGAACGTGTCCACTTCGCCGACGACCGTCACCGTGACAGCGCCGTCCTCACCAGTGGTGGTGGAGAGCGTGATCACGTCGTCGAAGGGGGCCTCCGTGCCCTCGTTCGGCACGTCGGACTGCCCCTCGGCGGGCAGGTCGGATGCGGTCACGGACGAGCTCCTCTCAACGGCAGTGCCCGGCGGCACGTCCGCGGGGTCAATCTACCGCCGTGCGGGGCGCCGGTGTCGGCGCCCCCGGGCACACGCCCGGTCGGACGGTGTCCGTACCGGGAGGGAACCCGGCACGGCGCGGCTGCCTGCTCAACCGCGCTTACAACGTAGACACCCGGACCGACGACCGCCAACCCGCCGCCCGGGGGTCCGGACGGCGGGTCGGTGAGGAGGGGAGGGCTGCCGGGGCGGCGGTGCTCAGCCGTCGGTCACGTGCATCGCCGCCTCCTCGGGGCCCTCCCCGCCGGCCGGCGCGTCGGCGGTGGCCTCGACGTCGTCGGCGGTGGTGTTCGTGCCCGAGTCGGAGAACGGCGACGTCGAGGTGTCCTGCTCCAGCTGCATCGTGGCGCGCTGCGGGTCCTCCGCGGCCCGGACGCCGGGCTGCACGTCGGGCTCCTCCCGGTCCAGCCGGCCGGTCAGCGACTCCCCCTGCGACTGCTCGAAGGCCGTGGTGCCGAAGTCGGCGGAGGCGCCGGCCCGCTCGCCGGGCAGCGGAGCGAACTCGGGGTCCTCGTTCCAGGTCTGGGTGGGCGAGTCGTCCTGCGAGACCTCGGGGATGCCCTCGTCCTCGGGGTGGACGTCGCGGGCGGTCTGGCCCTCGGGCGTGGTCATGGGGTGCTGCCTCCTCCTGCGCGGTGCTCGCGCGGCGTTCCGTCGGCGGCCGGTGCGCGGCCGCGGTCCCTCCCCGCCTACCCGCCCGCCCGGAGACCATGCGGGGCCCGGCGACGGGTCAGGGCCGGCTTCGCGGGGTAGCGCCGTGCCATGGCGATCGGGAACGACCTGCAGCGCGCCGCCCACGGGTCACTGGCCCCCCTCCGGCGATGGGTCCGTGCGCAGGGGCGGGAGTACTCGCAGGGCGAGCCGCGGCCGCTGGCCGGCGACCTGGGGGCGATGGGGGTCTACCTCGGCCTGGTCTCGGCCGGAGCCGCCGCGGTGCGCGCCTCCGGCCGAGAGCTGCCCGACCGCATCCCGCCGGGGGACGCCGCCCTGCTGGCCGTGGCCACCTTCCGGCTGGCCCGGCGGATCGCCAAGGACCCGGTGACCGCCCCGCTCCGGGCGCCGTTCACCGCCTTCCAGGGACCCTCCGGGCACGCCGAGGTCGCCGAGGAGGTCCGCGAGCACGGCGGCGTCAAGCACGCGGTGGGGGAGCTGCTCACCTGCCCGTTCTGCCTGGCCCAGTGGGTGGCCACCGGCCTGGTGTTCGGCTACGCCGCGGCGCCGAAGGCCACCCGGCTGGCGGCGCTGACGATGACGCTGGTCGCCTCCTCCGACGTCCTGCAGTTCGTCTACGACGCCATCCAGAACGGCGGCCTGGAGCCGGCGCCGAGGGATCAGCCGCAGGGCGTGGCCTGAGCGCCGTCCTCCGGACGGGGGAGGCGGCGGGCGTCGACCTGCCGGGGGGCCCGCACCCGGCCTACGCTGCGGACCGGGGTGCCGGTGGGGGCGGGAGGAGGCGCGACGTGCGGTCGATCTGGCGGGGTGCGGTCTCCTTCGGGCTGGTCAGCATCGGCGTGAAGCTCTACTCCGCGACCGAGGACAAGGACATCCGCTTCCACCAGGTCCACGCCCCCGACGGCGGCCGGATCAAGTACAAGCGGGTCTGCTCCATCGACGGCGAGGAGGTCGAGTACTCCGACATCGCCAAGGGCTACGAGCTGCCCGACGGCCAGCTGGTCATCCTGACCGACGAGGACTTCGACGACCTGCCGCTGTCGTCGCGGCGCGAGATCGACGTCCTGCAGTTCGTCGACCAGGAGGAGATCGACCCCATCCACTTCGAGAAGACCTACTACCTCGAGCCCGACGGTCCCGCCGTCCGCCCGTACGTGCTCCTGCGCGACGCCCTGGTCAACGCCGGTCAGGTGGCGATCACGAAGATCGCGATCCGCCAGCGCGAGTCGCTGGCCGCCCTGCGGGTGCGCGACGACGTGCTCGTCCTGCACACGATGCGGTGGCCCGACGAGATCCGCCGTCCCGACTTCGCCTTCCTCGACGAGGACGTCGCCGTCCGGCTGCAGGAGCTGCAGATGGCCGAGGCGCTGATCTCCTCCATGTCGGGCGAGTTCGACCCGGGCGAGTTCACCGACGACTACCGCGAGGCCATGACGGCGCTGCTGGAGGCCAAGCAGACCGGCGGCGAGGTGCAGCCCGTCCCCGAGACCGCCGACCCGGGTGCCGCCGTGGTCGACCTGATGAGCGCCCTGCGCCGCAGCGTCGAGAAGGCCCGCGGCGGCGCCGACGACGACGGGGACGCCGCCCCGGCCAGGCGTGCCCCCGCCAGGAAGGCGACGGCGCCACGCAGGGCGGCTGCCGAGGACACCGCCGAGGACGCCGCCGAGGCACCGGCGAAGCGGACCGCGAAGAAGGCCCCGGCGGCCGCGAAGAAGACCACCGCGGCGGAGAAGACGACGGCCGCGAAGAAGACCGCCGCGGCCGGCAAGCCCCCGGCCAAGCGGACCCGCCGCAGCGCCTGAGGTGGCCCGCCCCGACCCGCCGCCCGTCCCCGCGCCGATGCTCGCCACGCCCGGCGAGCTGCCTCCGGCCGCCGAGGACGGCCGCTGGGGGTACGAGTTCAAGTGGGACGGCGTCCGGGCGGTCGCGCTCGTGCGGGACGGCGACGTCGGGCTGTGGGCGCGCAGCCGCACCGAGATCACCGTGCGGTACCCGGAGGTGACCCGGCCCCCCGCGGTGCTGGCCGGGCACGACGCCGTCGTCGACGGGGAGATCGTGGCGCTGGACGCCCTGGGCCGGCCCGACTTCGGCGCGCTCCAGGGCCGCATGCACCGCACCGGGCCCGAGGTGCGCCGGATGGCGGCGGCCGGGCCGGTCACCTACCTCGTGTTCGACCTCCTCGCGCTGGACGGCGCGGACCTCACCGGGTTGCCCTACGCCGAGCGGCGGGCACGCCTCGACGCGCTCCAGCCGGCCGGCGAGCGGTGGGTGCCCACCCCCTGGTTCCGTGGCGGCGGCGCCGGTGTGCACACCGCCAGCCGGGAGAACGGCCTCGAGGGCGTCGTCGCCAAGCGGCTGGACAGCCCCTACCGCCCCGGCGTCCGCGCGCCGGAGTGGCGCAAGGTCAAGCATCTGCGGATGCAGAGCGTCGTCGTCGGTGGTTGGCGGCCCGGGCAGGGGCGGCGGGCCGGCGGGGTGGGCTCGCTGCTGGTCGGCGTGCACGACGACGACGGCCGGTTGGTCTACGCCGGGCACGTGGGCACCGGGTTCGCCGACGCCGCGCTGCGTCAGATCGAAGCGCTGATGACGGCGCGCGGAAGCTCCCCGTTTGCCGGCGCGCTCCCGCGCGAGGTGACCCGGGACGCGCGCTGGGTCGAGCCGGAGCTCGTCGGCGAGGTCGCCTTCGCCGGCTGGACCGCCGACGGCCGGATGCGCCACCCCTCCTGGCGGGGGCTGCGCGAGGACCTGGACCCGGAGGAGGTGATCGAGGAGTGGCAGGCGTGAGCCGCCAGCGGGTGCGGGTCGACGGCCGCCAGCTGGAGGTCTCCAACCTGGAGAAGGTGCTCTTCCCGGAGGTGTCGTTCACCAAGGCGCAGGTGATCGACTACTACGTCCGGATCGCGCCGGTGCTGCTGCCGCACCTGTCCGGCCGGCCGGTGACCTTCACCCGCTGGCCCGACGGCGTGGAGGGGCAGGCGTTCTTCGAGAAGAACAGCGCCCGGCACGCCCCGGACTGGGTGCGGACGGTGACCGTGCCGAGCCCGGGCAGCTCCCGGGGCAGGGAGACCCTCGAGATGGTGGTGCTGGAGACCGTCGCCGACCTGGCCTGGGCGGCGAACCTCGCCGCGCTGGAGCTGCACGTGCCGCAGTGGCAGGTCGGCAGCCGGCTGCAGCCCGCCCTGCCCGACCTGCTGGTGCTCGACCTGGACCCGGGGCCGCAGACCGGGATCGCCGAGTGCTGCCGGGTGGCCGAGCGGCTGCGCGTGCGGCTGGTCGACGACGGGCTGGACCCGGTGGTGAAGACGTCGGGGTCCAAGGGCATGCAGGTGTACGCCCCGATCCGGGTGACCGACCGCGACCACCCCAGCCGGTACGCCAGGGCGCTGGCCCAGGAGCTGTCGGCCGAGACGCCCGGCGAGGTCGTGTGGCGGATGGAGAAGGTGCTGCGGCCGGGCAAGGTCTTCATCGACTGGAGCCAGAACAACCCGGCCAAGACGACGGTCGCGCCGTACTCGCTGCGCGCCCGCCCCGACGCGACGGTGTCCACCCCGATCGGCTGGGACGAGGTCGACGCCGTCAACGAGGGCGCCGACCCCGGGCTGCTGCGCTTCCGCACCGAGGAGGTGCTGCACCGGGTCGAGGACTACGGCGACCTGTTCGACGTCGCCGATCGCACGCGGGCCCGGCTGCCCGACGCCTGAACCTCCCCCCTCGGGGTGCCCGCGCTCCGCCGGGGCGCGGCGGGCCGATCCCGGTCGGGGAGAATCGGCGACCGTGCTGCCTGCTGCTCCCGCGGACCCGACCACCACCGACACCGGCCGCCTGGTCGTGCGCTGCCCCGACCGCCCCGGCATCGTCGCCGTCCTGTCCCGGCTGCTGGCCGACGTCGGCGCGAACATCACCGACTCGCAGCAGCACTCCTCCGACCCGACGGGCGGCACGTTCACCCTGCGCCTGGAGTTCGTCCTCGCCGACCTGGCCGAGCGCCGGCCGCAGCTGGAGGGCGCCCTGGACCTGCTGGCCAGGCAGTGGCAGATGACCTGGCGGCTGACCGAGGCCAGCGCCCGGCCCTCGATCGCGGTCTTCGTGAGCCGGACCGACCACGTCCTGCAGGAGCTCGTCTACCGGGTGCGCGCCGGTGACCTGCGGGCCGACATCACCAGCGTCGTCTCCAACCACCCCGACCTCGAGCCGGTGGCGGCCGCGGCCGGCATCCCGTTCCACCACGTGCCGGTGACCCCGGGGACCAAGGCCGAGGCCGAGGCCCGGGCCCTGGAGATCGTGGGGGACGCCGACCTGGTGGTGCTCGCCCGCTACATGCAGATCGTGTCGCCGGAGTTCTGCAGCCGATTCCCCGAGCGGCTGATCAACATCCACCACAGCTTCCTGCCGGCGTTCGTCGGCGCGAACCCCTACCAGGCGGCCCACGACCGCGGCGTGAAGCTCATCGGCGCCACGGCGCACTACGTGACCGCGGAGCTCGACGCCGGGCCGATCATCGAGCAGGAGGTCGCCCGCGTGGACCACCGGGCGACCGTGGCCGACATGCGCCGGGTGGGCCGCTACGTCGAGCGCCAGGTCCTCGCCCAGGCCGTGACGTGGCACGTCGAGGACCGGGTGATCGTCGAGGGCGACCGCACGATCGTCTTCGCCTAGGGGAAGGACCCCCTCGCCCCCGGTACTCGCGAGCTCGCACCGGCGCCCTGCGAGGGGGCCGACAGGGACCTAGTCGCCGCGGCGCTTCTCCTGCTCGGCGAGGAACCGCTCGAACTCGCCGGCGATCTCCTCGCCGCTGGGCACCTCGCCGCCGCCGGCGAGCAGACCGGAGTCCCCGTGGGCGGCGGTGAACTCGTCGTACTGCTGCTCCAGGGCGGCGACGACGGCGGTGTTCTCCGGCGAGCGGGCGATCTGCTCGTCCACCTCGGTGCGGTTGGCCTCCGCGGCCTCCCGCAGCGTCTCGGTGGGCAGGTGCAGCCCGGTGAGCCGCGAGAGGTGCTCCACGAGCGTGAGCGAGGCCGCCGGGTAGGTGGCCTGCGCCAGGTAGTGCGGCACGTGGGCGGCGATCCCGAAGGCGTCCACGCCGGCCTCGCCCAGCCGCAGCTCCAGCAGCGCCCCCACGCTGCCGGGGATGCGCACCTGCCCCCAGTAGACCGGGTAGCTCTCGATCAGCTGCCGCCGCGTCGCGTGCGCGGTCAGCGTCACCGGGCGGGTGTGCGGGACGGGCATCGGGATGGCGTGCAGCGCGACCACCGACGTGACACCCAGCCGCTCGACCAGGTCCTGGACGGCGGCCACGAACCGCGTCCAGGCGAAGTCCGGCTCCGCCCCGTGCAGGAGGAGGAACGGCTCGCCCGCGTCGTCCTCCAGCGCGTACAGGACGATCTCGGGCAGCGTGACGTCGGCGTAGCTGTCGCCGGTGAAGGTCATCCGCGGCCGGTGGGCGCGGTAGTCGACCAGCGCGTCGGCGTCGAACCGGGCCACCACCTCGTGCGGCAGGCTGGTCAGCAGGTGCGCCCCGGCCAGGGCACCGGCGCGGGCGGCGTCGAAGTCCCCGGCCAGGTCGTGCACCAGCACCAGCCCCCGGCGCGCCCCCGCCGGGTCGGCGTGCTGCGCCAGCGCGCTCTCCCGGTCCAGGAACGGGCCGGCCGCCGGCAGCAGCTCCAGCAGGTCCTCCGGTCGCAGCGGCACGTGTGCTCCTCCTCGACGGCGTCCCCGGGCACCCGCCCGGTGTCCACCGCAGCCCCCGGGAGGGGCGCGGCATTCCCATCGTCCCCCGCCGGAGCGCCTCCCTGGTGGCAGGGTCGGCGCGGGGATCAGGACCGCGCGTCCTCCTCGGGGGCCGGGCCCCGGTCGGTGGGGGGCGGGCCGTGCTCGGCGGCCAGCGCGGCGCCGTCCTCGTCGCCGACCACCCGCGTCCGGGCGCCCTCGTCGGTCACCTCCGGCGAGCGGCCGTCGAGGGCGTCGCGCACGTAGCGGTAGATCACGGCCGTCAGGGCGGCCACCGGGACGCCGAGGAACGCACCGGTGATGCCCGCGAGGCTGCCGCCGGCCGTGACCGCGAGGATGACGACGGCCGGGTGCATGTTGAATCCGCGGCCCTGGATGATCGGCTGGAGCACGTTGCTCTCCAGCTGCTGGACCACCAGGACCAGGATCAGGACGGCGAGGGCGACCCCGAAACCCTGGTCGACCAGCGCGACCAGGACGGCGAACGCGCCGGCCACGACCGCACCGATGATCGGGATGAACGCGGCGAAGAACGTGATCACGGCCAGGGGCAGGACCAGCGGGACGTCGAGGATCCACAGGCCCAGGCCGATGAAGAACGCGTCGACGAAGCCCACGAGCGCCTGCTGGCGGATGAACTCCGACAGCGTCGACCACACCTTCGCCGACAGGGCGGCCACGTGCGGGGCGGCCTGCCTGCCCGTCTGCGCGGCCAGCCACGGCACCCAGCGGGGCCCGTCCTTGAGGAAGAAGAAGCAGAGGACGAGCGCCAGCACGAGGTTGATCAGGCCGTTGCCGATCGCCGTGGCGCCGGTCGCCGCGTAGCCGGCGATGTCGCCGGCGCGGGCCTGCAGCTCGTTGATGGCGTTGTCGACCGCGTTGCCGATCTGGTCCTCGTCGATGTTGAACGGCGGACCCTGCAGCCACGCCTGGATGTCCTCCAGGCCGCTGGCCACCTGGCCGGCGAGCTCCTCGACCTGGTCGACCACCTGGGGGGCGATGGCGGCGATGAGCCCGCCGAAGCCGCCGATGGCCAGCAGCACCACGGTCGCGGCGGCCAGCGCGGGCGGCCAGCCGTGCCGGCGCAGGAACCGGGCCGGCGGCCAGAGCACCGTGGTGATCAGCAGGCCCAGCACGATCGGGAGCAGGATGACCCACAGCGCTCCCAGGATCTCGCCCACCACGTAGAGCGCGAGGACGATCAGCAGCAGCTCGGCGGAGCCGATCGCCAGCGTCCGGACGGCGCGCTGCAGCCGGGGGCCGCGGTCGTCCGACGGCGCCGGCGCCGACGTGGTGGCCCCCGGGACGTCCGTGAGCGCGTGCGGGCTGTTGTCGGGGGCGGCGCCGGAGCCGGAGCGTCGCGACGGGAGCAGCCTCATGCCCTCATCGCAGCACAGCGGTGCGCGCAGCACCCGGCGGCGTCCGCGCGCGTCGCACTACCGTGGCCGGCATGCCCAGGACCGCCACCGCCGACCGGGTCGACCGGGACGCGCTGCTCGACTTCCTCCGGCCCCGGCACCGGGCGCTGCTGCTCACCCGCCGCGCCTCCGGCGGCCCGCAGCTGTCCCCGGTCACCTGCGGGGTGGACGGCGAGGGCCGCGTCGTCGTCTCCACGTATCCCCAGCGGGCCAAGGTGGCCAATGCGCGGCGCGACCCGGCGGTCTCCCTCTGCGTGCTGTCCGACGACTGGGACGGCCCCTGGGTGCAGGTCGACGGGACGGCCGAGGTGCTCGACCTGCCCGAGGCGCTGGAGCCGCTGGTGGGCTACTTCCGCTCGATCAGCGGCGAGCACCCCGACTGGGACGACTACCGGGCGGCCATGGTCCGGCAGGGCAAGTCGCTGCTGCGGATCACCGTGGACCGGTGGGGCCCGATCGCCACGGGCGGCTTCCCGGCCGAGGTGCTCGACAAGCTCTAGGGCTTGCCCCAGGCTCGGTGCCGTGCCCTTCGTCGTCGCCGCCGAGGGGGACGCCGTCGTCCTGCCCGACCCGGAGGCGACGGTCGAGGCGGTGCTGCGCCTCGTCCGGCACGGGCGCCGGCCGATCGGGGTGGGCGCCGGCGCCCTGGTGAAGGGGCCGGGTCCCGCCCGCGGGCCCGCCGCCCTCGCCGCCGCGTCCGCGCTGGCCGTCGCCGTCCGGCGACCGGCCCGGCTGGCGGTCCGTGGCGCGCAGCCGGACGAGGCCCTCGACGCCCAGGCCGTCCTGACCGCGCTGGCCGCGCTGGTCGCCCGGCGCAGCGCCGCCGCCTGGACCGTGGTCGACCTGCTCGCCGCCGGGCGCACCCGGTCGTCCGTCGCGGCCGAGCTGGGGGTCAGCCGGCAGGCGGTGGGGCAGCGGCTGGCCGCCGGCGGCTGGGACCTGGAGGGCGAGCTGCGGCCCACGGCGGCGCGGCTGCTCGCGCGGGCCGCGCGGTGACCGCCGCCGGGGAGCGGGATGATCATCGGGCGGCGACAATGGTCCGGTCCCGTCCGGTCCCGAGGAGGTCCCGTGTCCCAGCCCCCGTCGTCGCAGCCCGCCGGGTCCGGCCCGCTGCGCCACCCCGAGCTGCTGGGCGTCTACGTCAACGACCACCTCGCCGCCGCCACCGGAGGGGTCGAGCTGGTGTCGCGGATGCTGTCCCGGCACCGGGGGACCAGGTGGGAGCCGAAGCTCGAGCAGCTGCTCGACGAGCTGCGCGAGGAGCGGTCGGCGCACATCGCGATGGCCGGGGCGCTGGACATCCCGGTGCGGACCTACAAGCAGCTGGGCACGTGGGTCGCGGAGAAGCTCTCGCGGGTCAAGCTCAACGGCCGGCTCCTCTCCCGGTCCCCGCTCAGCGACCTGGTCGAGTTCGAGTTCATCGCCACCGCCGTCCTGGCCAAGCGGGCCGGCTTCGAGACGCTGCTCGAGCTGGCGGCGGTGGAGCCGCGGCTGGACCGCGCGCTGCTCGAGCGGCTGGTCGCCCAGGCCGACGACCAGCACCAGTGGCTCGCCGACGCCCGCCGCGAGGTGGCCGCCCAGGTCTTCGGCGGCCGTCCGGACGCCGCCGACCGGGCCGCCGACACCTGAGCTGCCCGCCGCCGTCCCGGCTGGTAGGGAGAGGGCATGTGCCACGACGCCGACAGCCGCCCGCCCGCTCCGCCACGCTCCGGTGAGGTCGTGGAGCGGGGTCTGCTGACCCTGACCTCGGCCGACGGGACGGAGGTCGATGCGGCCTTCGCGGCGCCGGCGCAGGAGGCCGGCGCCGGGGTCGTCGTGCTGCCCGACGTCCGCGGCCTGCACCCCTACTACGTCGCGCTGGCCGAGCGGTTCGCCGAGGCGGGGTACCCGGCCGTCGCGATCGACTACTTCGCCCGCACCGCCGGCCGGGCCGGGCAGGGCGTCCGCGACCAGGAGTTCGACTGGCAGACGCACGTGCCGCAGACCACCGCCCGGGGCATCGACGACGACACCGCCGCCGCGATCGGGCTCCTGCGGGACCGCACCCGCGCCGACCTGCCCGTGATCACCGTGGGGTTCTGCTTCGGCGGGAGCAACGCCTGGCGCCAGGCCGAGGGGGTGCTGCCGCTGGCCGCCACCGCGGGCTTCTACGGCCGGCCGCAGATGGTCGGCGACGCGGCCGGGTCGGCCCGCCTGCCGGTGCTCATGCTCGTCGCCGGGGACGACGCCGCGACTCCGGTCGACGACCAGCTCGCGCTGGCCCAGCGGATGCGGGCGGCCGGCGCCGAGGTGGAGACGGCGGTCTACGAGGGGGCGCCGCACTCCTTCTTCGACCGGGCCGCCGACCAGTGGGCGGAGGCCTCGGCCGACGCCTGGCGCCGGCTGCTCGCGCTGCTCGAGCGCGTCGCCGGGTGAGCCGCAGCGCCGCACCGCGGGACCGGGCCCCGGTCGTGACACCCTGGGCGCGGTCGCGGCGCACGACGCGCGCGGGCCGGCGGCAGGGCACGCCGCACGGGGGAGAGCGGAGAGCAGATGGGAGCCCAGCCCGCGCTGCCGGGGGGTGAGCGGAACGGACGCGGCGGCACCGCGTCCGCGCTGACGGCCGAGCTCGCCGACGCCCGCGCGACGGCGGCGACCGCGGCGGGCGAGGCACTGGTCCCGGGCGCGGCGGACGCGCCGCCCGGGACGGCGGCGGCGACCCCGGCCGCGGCCGAGATCCCGGCAGCGGCCCCGGCAGCGGCCCCGGCTGCGGTCCCGGCTGCGGCGTGCTCCCCGGCGGCCGAGCCGGAGCCCTCCGCCGGAGCGGCCGCCGGCGAGACCTCGGGTGGGCTGCCCCGCTGGCTGGTGCTGCTCCTGGGCGGCGCCGCGGCGACCATCGCGCTCGGCGGCGTCCGGACGCTCGCCTGGCTCATCGCCCCGGTGATGCTCGCGCTGGTCATCGTGATCGCCCTGATGCCGGTGCAGCGCTGGCTGCTCCGCCACGGCGTGCCGCGCTGGGCCAGCGCCACCGTCCTGCTGCTGCTCGTCTGGGCGGTCCTGCTGTCGTTCGTCGCGCTGCTCGTCGTCTCCGCCGCGCAGCTCGCGGCGCTGCTGCCCGACTACGCACCCGAGTTCAACTCCCTGCTGCGCTCCATCCAGACCGACCTGAACGACGCGGGCGTGGTCTCCGGCCAGATCAGCGACCTGGTCTCGCAGATCGACTACGGCCAGCTGGTCGGGGTGGCCACCGGCCTGCTCGCCAGCCTCACCGACGCGGCGTCGACCCTGTTGCTGCTGCTCTCGGCCCTGGTCTTCCTCGCCATCGAGTCCGGTGGCTTCGGCCGCCGGCTGGCGCTGGTCGCCGCCGAGCGGCCGCACCTGCTCATCGCGATGGGCCTGTTCGCGCGCGGCACCCGCAGCTACCTGCTGGTCAGCACCGTGTTCGGCTTCGTCGTCGCCGTCGGCGACACGATCGCCCTGGCGGTCATCGGCGTCCCGCTGCCGCTGCTGTGGGGCCTGCTGGCGTTCATCACCAACTACGTGCCCAACATCGGCTTCGTCCTCGGCCTGCTGCCGCCGGCGCTGCTGGCGCTGCTGGACGGCGGCTGGTCGGACCTGTGGGCCGTCGTCATCGTCTACTCGGTGCTGAACTTCGTCATCCAGACCCTGATCCAGCCGCGCTTCGTCGGCGACTCGGTCGGCCTGTCGATGACCGTCACCTTCGTCGCGCTGCTGTTCTGGGGCTGGGCGCTCGGCGCGCTCGGCGCACTGCTGGCGATCCCGCTCACGCTGCTGGTCAAGGCGTTGCTGGTCGACGTCGACCCGCGCGGCCACTGGCTGGACTCGCTGCTGCGCGAGGAGCCGCGGGCTCCCCGGACCAGCCGCGCCCGCCAGCGCGCGCAGGCGCGCCGCGCGGCCCTCGCGTCGGTCCGCGCGCTGCACGTGCCCCGGCCGCACGTGCCGCGCCCGCACCGGCGCTCGCAGGACGCCGACCACGAGTGACGCGGACGGCGACCGGCCCCGGTGCGGCGCGTCGGGCGCCGGGCGCCGTGCGGTAGACACAGCAGGCCCGTGTGGCACCCCCTCGCCCGCCGCTCCCCGGAGGTCCCGCCCCCATGCTGGCCAGCATCGGCTACGCCGTCGCCTACACCGGCGTGGGCATCGCGCTGCTCGTCCTCGGTTTCTTCGCCCTGGACCTGCTCACCCCCGGCCACCTCGGCCGGCACATCTACGAGCACCGGTCGGTCAACGCGGCGCTCACCCTCGCCGCCGGCTTCCTCGGCCAGGGCGCCATCGCCTTCACCACCATCTGGACCAACGCCACCAGCGGCTTCGGCGACGCCCTCGGGTACACGGTGGTGTTCGGGGTCCTCGGCGTCGTCCTGCAGGCCGTCGCCTTCCTGGTGCTCGACCTCGTCACCCCCGGCCGGCTGGGCACCCACCTGACCGAGGCGCGCTTCCACCCGGCCAGCCTGGTGAGCGTGGGGTCCCAGCTGGCCGTGGCGGCGATCATCGTCGCGAGCATCTGGCCCTGAGCCCGCGACCGGACCTCCGCGCGTCCTCCCCGGGCGCCCGCCGTACGGTGTGCGGCGAGTTCTGCGAGACGACCCGGCGCACAGGAGTGCCGGCAGGAGAAGGAGCGACATGACCGACGCACAGCGCCGCGTGGCGATCGTGACCGGCGCGGCCCGGGGGATCGGCGCCGCCACCGCGCAGCGCCTGGCCGCCGACGGCTTCGCCGTGGCCGTGGTGGACCTCGAGGAGTCGGCCGGCAAGAGCACGGTCGAGGCGATCCAGGCCGCCGGCGGCACCGCGCTGGCCGTGGGCGCCGACGTGAGCGACGCCGAGCAGGTGCAGGCGGCGGTCGACCGGATCGCCGCCGAGCTCGGCCCGCCGGTCGTGCTGGTCAACAACGCGGGCGTCACCCGGGACAACCTGCTGTTCAAGATGACCGAGACCGACTGGGACGTCGTCATGAACGTGCACCTGCGCGGTGCCTTCCTGATGACCCGTGCGGCGCAGAAGCACATGATCGACGCGAAGTGGGGCCGGATCGTCAACCTGTCGTCGACCTCGGCGCTGGGCAACCGCGGCCAGGCCAACTACTCCGCGGCCAAGGCCGGCATGCAGGGCCTCACCAAGACCCTGGCCATCGAGCTGGGCAAGTTCGGCGTCACCGCCAACGCGATCGCCCCCGGCTTCATCCAGACCGAGATGACGAAGGCGACCGCCGAGCGGCTCGGCGTCGGCTTCGACGACTTCATCCAGTTCAACGCCTCGCAGATCCCGGTCGCCCGGGTCGGCCAGCCCGAGGACATCGCCCACCTCGTGTCGTTCTTCGTCAGCGAGGGCGCCGGCTTCGTGTCCGGCCAGGTCGTCTACGCCGCGGGCGGCCCGAAGGCCTGATCCGCAGGTCACCTCCCGGCGAGGCCCGGACGGCACCCGCCGTCCGGGCCTCGTCGTGCGCGGGTGCCTCGCCGCCCCCCGCACCGAGGCCGTTCTCACGCCGGAGGCGGGCACGGCACCCCGCCCGCCGGCGTTGTCGTCCGTGTGATGTCCCCGCTGCGCGTCGCCGTCCTGGGCGACTCCATCGCCTACGGCACCGGCGCCTCCCGCCCGCAGGACGCCCTCGGCCCGCGGCTGGCCGCCGCCCTGCGCGCCGACGGGCACGACGTCGAGCTCAGCGTGCTCGCCGTGCCGGGCGCCGTCGCGGCCGACCTCGCCGCCCAGGTGCGCCGGGCGGTCCCGGCGCCGGACCTCGCGGTCGTGGTGGTGGGCGCCAACGACCTCGCGCGGCTGGTGCCCACCGAGCGGTCGGCGGCCTCGCTGGGCGACGCGGTCCGGACGCTGCGCGCGGCCGGCTCCGACGTGGTGGTCGTGCCGGCGCCGGACATGTCCGGCATCCCGTTCGTGCCACCGGCGCTCCGGCCGGTCGTGCGGGCCGCCTCGGCCGTGCTGCAGCGCCGCCAGGAGGAGGTCGCCGCGGCCGCCGGGGCGCGGGTGGCCGCCGTGGCCGCGCACGTCGGGCGATCCTTCGAGGCGGACCCGGCGATGTTCGCCGCCGACCGGTTCCACCCCTCGTCGGCCGGCTACGCCGCGATCGGCGCGGCCCTCACCCCGTTCGCGCTCGACGCGGCGCGCCGGCGCCGGGACCCGGCCGCCTGACCGGCGTCACCACAGCGAGACCGACCGCCGGAAGATGCCGGCCAGGTCGTCGGCGGCCACCGGCTTGGGGCAGGTGGCCAGCAGCCGCTGCTGCTTGAGCGCACCCTCGACGAGGTCGGGGACGTCGTCCTCGGCGTACCCGACCGCGCCGATGCCCCCGGGGATGTCGATGTCGCGCATCAGCCGGATCAGGACGCTGGGGAGGACCTCGGCCGGCTCGCCGGAGCGGTCCCCGTCCGGGTCCAGCAGCTCGGCGGCGCGCAGGTGCCGCTCGGGGGCGGCGTCGAAGGTGAACCGGAAGGCCTCGGGCGCGGTGAGGGAGACCGACATCCCGTGCGGCACCATCGGCTCGCCGGCCGGGTAGTCCTTCGGGTGGAAGTCGCGCACCCGCCCGGCGATCGGGTAGGCGTTGGCGTGCGGCACGTGCACCCCGGCGTTGCCGAAGCCCAGCCCGGCGAAGGTCGCGGCCATGGCCATGTCCGCCCGGGCCGCGTCGTCGCCCCCGTCGCGGACGGCCCGCCGGAAGGACGTCGCCAGCAGCGACAGGGCCTTCTCCGACCACATGTCGGCGATCGGGTTGGCCCCGCAGTAGGGGACCCGCTGCTCGGGCTGCTTGCGCTCGAAGGTGTCGTAGGGCCGGGCGGTGTAGCTCTCCAGCGCGTGGCAGAGGATGTCCATGCCGGAGGAGGCCGTGACCCCGGCCGGCTGGGTGCGGGTCAGCGCCGGGTCGATCACGGCCAGCGTCGGGCGCAGCCGGGGGTGGCTGATCCCGGTCTTCACCTTCAGCGAGAGCACGTCGAGCACGCAGATGGTGGTGCTCTCCGAGCCCGTGCCGGTGGTGGTGGGCACCGCGACCAGGGGCTTGAGCGGCTCGACCGGCGCGCGCCCGCCGCCGACCGGGGCGTTGACGTAGTCCATGAGCTCACCGGGGTTGGTGGTGAGCAGGTCGACGGCCTTCGCGGTGTCGATGCTCGAGCCGCCGCCGACGGCCACGAACGCGTCCCAGGGACCGCCGGCCCGCGCGGACTCCACGGCCGCGGCGAGGCTCTCGTCGGTCGGCTCGACGTGGACGCCGTCGAAGACGTGCGCCTCGATGCCGAACCGCGCCATCCCGTCGGCGATCCGCTGCGGCATGCCGGTGGCCGCGACGCCCGGGTCGGTGATGACGAGGACGCGGCGCGCGCCGGTCTGGGCGAGGTCGTAGCCGACCTCGTCCGCGGCGCCCACGCCGAACTTCAGCTGCGGTGCGCCGTAGGTGAACACGCTCTCGGGGCTCGCGGGAACCGGGATCGAGGTCATGCCCGATCCTGGCGCGTGCGGGCGGACGGGGCCACCGGCCGTGGTGGCCCCGTCCCCGGCTCAGGAGGTCGGCGGCTCGTCCTTGCCGGCCTCCTCCAGCTCGTCGGCCTCCTCCTTGGTCTTGTGCACGGCGCCGTCGGCGTGCTCCGGCGGCCCGTAGACCGTGTAGAGGACCAGCGGGTTCGGCCCGGTGTTGACGAAGTTGTGCTTCGTCCCGGCCGGGACGACGACCAGGTCGCCCTGCGCCACCTTCTTGGTGGACCCGCCGACGCGGGCCTCGCCGGTGCCGCTGACGAACGTGAGGATCTGGTCGATGTCCTCGTGCACCTCCTCGCCGATCTCCCCGTCCGGCGGGATGGTCATGACCACGAGCTGGGTCTTCTCGCCGGTCCACAGGACCCGGCGGAAGTCGGCGTACTTCTCGGCCTCGGTGGCGATGGTGTAGTGGATGACGGCCATCGACGGCTCCTCTCATCGGTGGTCCCGGGTGCCCCGGGTGGTCCCGGGCGGTCGCCCGGGCTCCGGCCCGGACGGCGAACGGCCTGCTCCTGCCCGGTGCGGCGGCCGGTTACTCGTCGATGCGCCGAGCCTCACCCGGCGGGGCGCCGGCGCGGGCGGACCCACCCCGTCGGGTGGGCCGGCCGGGGAACGTCCTCACCGGCCCCGGGCGGCGGGTAGCGTCTGCGCGGATCTGATCCGCAGGTGATGGGAGTGCTGGTGCAGGAGTCTCCGTCGACGTCCTCCTCGGAGGACCGCTTCTCCCGGGTCTGGGCCCTCGCCGACCGCATCCCCGGGTGGCTGTCCCGGGACCAGGCGGAGCTGCTGGACTCCCAGGCCCGGGCCCTCCCGGACGGCGCGCACGCGCTGGAGATCGGCTCGCACCAGGGACGTTCCACCGTCGTGCTCGGCACGGTGCTGCAGGGCAAGGGCGGGCGGCTGTACGCCGTCGACCCGTTCATCGACGGCAAGTTGTTCGGCGGCCGGAAGACCCGTGACTCGTTCGAGCGCAACGTGGCCGAGGCCGGGGTCGGCGACACCGTCGAGCTGGTCTGCGACTACTCCACGGAGATCCGCGGGTCCTGGGACGAGCCGTTCCAGCTGCTGTACATCGACGGCAAGCACGACTACTGGACGTTCTCCGACGACCTGAAGTGGCGGGTGCACCTGCCCGACGGTGCCGCCGTGCTGGTGCACGACTGCTTCTCCTCGATCGGCGTGACCCTCGGGGTGCTGGTGCACGTCCTGTTCGCCGGGGACCTCCGCTACGAGCGGCGCGCCGGCTCGCTGGCGCTGTTCCGCGTCGGCCGGCCGTCGTTCCGGGACCGGCTGCGGATCCTGGGCGAGCTGCCGTGGTGGATCCGCAACGTCTTCATCAAGGTGTTGTTGAGGTTGAGGTTGCGCCCGGTGGCGCGGCTGTTCGGGCACGACTCGCCGTACGACCCGTACTGATCCCGCGGGGCCGGATCCCCGCACGACACCGCCGCGGCGGGCCGGGGCGGCCGGCCGCGGCGGTACCACGACAGGGCTGCGGTCAGCCGGGGACGGCGGTGTGGGAGCGCCGCAGCCGGACCAGGCCGGTGGCCACGAGCAGGACGCTGGCCGTCAGGGCCGTGCCGGCCACGCTGAGCACGGTGAGGCTGCCGGTGGCGACGAACAGCTCCACCGTGACGGCCTCGAGCACCACCGCGCCCCAGACGGCGGCGGCGGCCACCCGGTCGGCCGCGGCGATGCCGGAGTAGAGCAGCAGCTGGGCCAGCGCGAGGAGGGTGCCCAGCAGCGCGAAGACCCAGGTCCAGCCGCCGAGCGCGGCGCCGTACTCGGCGCCGCCCACCAGCGGGAGGGCGCGGGCCCCGAGCACGGCCGTGGCGGCGGTCAGCACCAGGCCGGTGCCGGCGACCAGGACGACGGCCGCGGGCAGCAGCCGGCGGCGCCCGCCGGCGCTGGCGAGCCGGGGGAGCAGGACCACGCTCACGCCCTGCGGCAGCCAGAACGCGACCTTGGCGAAGATGGACGCCACGGCGTACTCGCCGGCCAGGTCGCCCGGCAGGTGGTGCCGGGCCAGCAGGACGTCGAGGTTCACCAGCAGCACCAGGCCGAGCAGCGCGCCCGCCGCCCGCGCTGCGGCGACCACGTGCGGCCGGGCGCCGCGGGCGACCCCGGGCCGCCCGGTGACGACCCAGCCGAGCAGCGCGCTGGCGGTGCAGCCGAGCGCCATGCCGATGAGCGCGGCCTCGGGGGTGCCGCCCACGAGCAGACCGGCGATCCCGCCGCCGGTCTTGGCCAGGCCGAACAGGCCCGTGACGACGGCCAGCCGCCCGTAGCGGCCCGATCCCTGCAGCAGCCCGTCGTAGCCGCCGATCATCGTGTGCGGCACGAGGACGGCCACCAGCCACAGCGCCGTGGAGGGCCCCTCCAGGTGCAGCAGCGCCACCAGCGGGCCGACCGCGAGCAGCCCGAGCAGGCCGACCGCCACGGCACCGGCCAGCATCGCCGCGTGCAGCCGGGCGGTGACCAGCCGGGGGTCCTCCGGCCGGGAGCCCAGCGTCAGGGCGGCCGCCGTCTGCAGGCCCGTCATCGGGACCACGCCGATGAACATGACCCCGAGCAGGGCGGCGAGCTCGCCGTAGGCCTCGGGGACCAGCAGCCGGGCGCCGACGACCGTGAAGACGTAGGCGAGCCCGTTCACGCCGAGCAGCGCCAGGGAGACCAGCGCCGCGGGAACGGCGGCCTGGCGCCGGACGCGGGGGATGCCCGCGACCGTCGCCGGGGCGGCCGTCATCCCGGCGCCCCGCTGCGCGCCGGCCGGCCGGCCGACGGAGCGCGGGTCCCCTGCGGGAGGCACGGGGTCACGCCGTCCCCGTCCGTGCGGCGGCGGTGACGTCCACGCTGTCGTCCACGGTGCCGTCTACCCTGCCGTCCGTGCCCCGTCCCGCCGTCCGCAGGCCGTGCCCGCGGTGAAGAAGCAGCTCGTGGCCCTCTTCCTGGCTCTGGCCGCCGGCGCCGCCGTCGGAGCGGGCGCCGTCGTCGCCGTGGCCGGGCACGATGCCGACCGCGACGCGGTCGAGCGCGCGCGCGAGGTCGGCGAGGGCGAGCTCGGGGTGGGTTCCGGTCGCGGCTGAGCCGCGGACCGATCGGGCCAGCGCCGCGGCGAAGGAGCGCACGGTGGCCGGCCACTCCAGCGAGACGGCGTACCGGGCGGCCGCGCCCCCCATGGCCTCGCGCTCGGCGTCGTCGGCGAGCAGCCGCGCGGCGGCGGCGGTCATCTCGTCGAGGTCGTCGACGAGCACCCCGCTGACGCCGTCGAGCACCGACTCGCGCAGGCCGCCGGCCGAGCGGTAGCCCACGGTGGGCACCCCGTGCCCGCCGGCCTCGTTGACGACCAGCCCCCACCCCTCCTTGATGGACGGGCAGAGGTGCACCCAGCCCGTGGCGAGCAGCTCGTGCTTGGCCTGCTCGTCGACGAACCCGGCGAAGGTCACCCGGTCGGCGACCCCGAGCCGCTCGGCCTCGGCGCGCAGCTGGTCCTCCCACCAGCCGTCGCCGATGACGGTCAGCGTCAGGTCCGGCCACCGGTCGCTCAGCCGGGCCAGGACCTCCAGGGCGTGCTCGACCCGCTTGTGCGGCACCAGCCGGCCGAGGGCCACCAGGTGCGGGGTGGGGGAGCGCCGGGTGCCGACGGCCGGGAACGGCTCGATGCCCACGGGGACGACGGTGACGCGGTCCGGGTCGATGCCCAGGCCCGCCATCTCGGTGCGGGTGGCCTCGGAGATGGTCACGTAGCGGCACCGGCGGTAGACGCGCGGGGCGACCCGCGACTCCAGCCACCAGCCGACCCGGCCCATGACCCGGCCGAAGACGATCGGCCACTGCTCCTTGTGCACGTGGTACACCACCGCGGTCACCGGGCGGCCGCGGCGGACCAGGGTGCTGCTGAACGGGATGCCGTTCTGGACGTCGACCACCAGGCGCGGGCGGGTACGCCGGACGAAGGCCAGGGCACGCGGGTAGACGCCCAGCCGGCTGCCGCGGCGGACGATGCGGACGCCGTTGACGACCTCCTCGGCGGGGGCCCGGTCGTGCGCGGCGCAGAAGAGGGTGACCCGGAGGCCGGCCGCGGCCAGCCCCTCCGCGACCTGGTGCACGTACCGTTCCGACCCGCCGCCCTCGGGGTGGCTCAGGTCGCGCCAGTTCACGAAGAGGACGTCGACGTCCACGGATCGGTCGAGCACCTGGGGCACGTTAATGCACGTGACACAGTCGATCGAACTCTCCAGTAACCCCCTACCTCGAACGGAGTGTCCGCATGGATCGATCGGCCACCCTCTCACGGTCGGTCACCCTGTTCCGGGCCTTCCGGCGGGAGCAGTCCGACCCGGACGGTTTCTACGGCATCCTGGCCGCCGACTCGGTCGCCCAGCTGTCCCGCTGGGTCTCCCTGGACGGCGCCACGGTGCTCGACGTCGGGGGCGGTGCGGGGTACTTCGCCGATGCCTTCCGGGGCGCCGGGTCGACGTACGTGGGCCTGGAGCCCGACGCCGGTGAGATGGCCGCCCGCGGCGAGCCCGAGCCCGGGACGCTGCGGGGCAGCGGCGAGGAGCTGCCGATCCGCACCGGCGCGGTGGACGTCTGCTACTCCTCGAACGTGCTGGAGCACGTGCGCCGGCCGTGGGTGATGGCCGACGAGATGGTGCGGGTGACCCGGCCGGGGGGCACGGTCTTCCTCTCCTACACGCCGTGGCTGTCGCCGTGGGGCGGGCACGAGACCTCGCCGTGGCACTACCTGGGCGGGCACCGGGCGCGGCGCCGGTACCGCCGCCGGACCGGCGCCGAGCCCAAGAACAGGTTCGGCGAGTCGCTGTTCGCGGTCTCGGCCGGCGGCGCGGTGCGCTGGGCGCGCGCCTGCCCGGACGCCGACCTGCTGGCCGTCCTGCCGCGCTACCACCCGTGGTGGGCCGCCTGGGTGGCCCGCGTGCCCGGGCTGCGGGAGGTCGTCTCCTGGAACGTGGTCCTGGTGCTGCGCAAGCGCGCCTGACAGTGAGGATGTAGGCGCGCCCCGCAGCGGTCGTTCCTGACCCAGCGCCTGACTGACTTCGAGTCTTCAACGGGATCTGTCGGTTCGGTCC